>NZ_BCPO01000152.1:0-87756 GCF_016586105.1 Burkholderia sp. E168m15 | reverse complement strand
CCGCCGGCCTGGTCGCCGAGGACGAGCGTGACGCCCGACAGGTCGGTGCCGGCCGCGCGGGCGGGCAGTGCGAGGCCGCCGGCGAGCGGCGCGGCGGCGAGCGCGGCAAGGCGCTGCAGCGCGCGGCGGCGCGCGGGGGCGGAAGAGTGGGTCATCGGCGGCGTGTCCTCGGTGATCCGCGCGGGCCGCGCGGCTGCCGGGCAGATTACGGAATCGGTTTCCGGCCGGCAAACATCGAATCCTGAAATGCATATTCGCGCGGCGGCCGCCGGCGTGGCCGGTGTCGACCCCTCGGGGCGGTCGTGTCGCTGTCGGGGCTGCTCGCACTCGCACTCGAGCGGCACGCGCGACGCGGCCCGTCGCATCAACCGTTGTTCAATCCGTCAGCCTTTAAGCGCATCGCGATCGACCTGCGCGTCGTGCAGGTCGCGCGTGGCGTCGCGCAGCTTCGCCTGCTTGTCGGCGAGCTTGCGTTGCGCGTTGCTCAGCTTCCTTGCATCGCCTAGCGTTTCGGCTTCGTGGACGCGCGCCTGTGCGTGGCGGACTTCGTCTTCCGCGTGGCGCACGTCGCGCGCCTTGTCGGCGAGCTTGCGTTCGGCGCGTGCGAGCTGGCCGGCATCCGTGCAGTTCGCCTGGATTCGTTCGAGCGCGGCTTGCTGGCGCAGCGCCTGCTGCGTGTTGCCGAACCGTTTCGCGTTGTCGATCTGCGTGTGCAGCGCGCGGATGCGCGTTGCGCAGTCCTGAGTGCCGGCGAATGCGCCGGTACTCGCGAATAGCGCGACCGGGATGGCCAGCGCGATGAGTGTGTGTTTCATGCGATTTCCTCGATTCGATCAAGCGGCCACGGGCGGTCGCGATACGACGCCCGGCGGCACGGGTTCGAGGCGTCATTCTGACGAGTCGGTGCGACGCGGGTAAATAGGACCGGTCTGACATGCAGCGGCCGACAGGATCATTCCGGCCCGGGTGCGGCGCCGGTCAGTGCGATTTCGTCGCGCCGCGATGGATGCGTGCCGCCTGCGCGACGCGCGCCGGATGCGACGCATGGCAATGGGTGGCCGGTCTGCGGCGCGTGCGCCGGGTGGGCTCGGGCGGATCGGTGCCCAGCACCGCGGTGTTCGTTGCGTCCGCATCGGCCCCGGAAGCGGCAACGGCAGCGACCGCCGCGACCGCCGGCAACCTTGCCTCGGCGTCGAGCCATGCGCGCGTCGCCTCGGCGATCAGTCCGCGCAGCCACCGACCGCCTTCCGCGCACGATCCCGATTCGTTCCACGTTATCCGGTACGCGATGTCCGGCGGCTCGACCGGCAGCGCGACTGCGGCGAGCGGCAGCAGCTTCGCATAGTGCCGCGCGAGCCGGTACGTGGTGGTGAGGATCAGGTCGGTGCGCACCAGCGCATGCGCGGCGAGCTCGAAGTGCGGCAGCGTGACGACGATGCGCCGTTGCAGACCCACGCGTTCGAGTTGCCGGTCGATCGCGCCGGACGCTTCGAGCCACGACGGCGTCGGGCACAGCTGCGGCGCCGCCGCGAACCTGGCGGCCGTCATCGCGTCGCGCCGCGCGAGCGGGTGCGTCGCGCGCATCAGGCATACGACGCGGTCGTCGAACAGGTCGTCCTGGCGGAAGCGCGACCGGCGCACGGGCCGGTTGTCGATCACGACGTCGAGCTCGCCGTCGGCCAGCGCGCGCTCGTCGTCGAACCCGTCGCCGAGCGGATGGAACACCAGTTGCGCGTGCGGCGCACGCTCGCGAAACAGCGCGACGAGCTTCGGCACGAACAGGACATTCAGGTAGTCGGGGCAGCCGATCCGGTAGGTGCGCACCGACGTGCGCGCGTCGAACGTCGGCTGCTGGATGCGGATGAAGTCGATCACGCGCAGCGCGTTGCGCAGCGGCTCGATCAACCGCGCGCCGAACTCGGTCGGCACCATCCCGTAGCGGCTGCGTACGAGCAGCGGATCGCCGAGCAGCGTGCGCAGGCGCTTGAGCGCGGCGCTCGTCGCCGGCTGCGACATGTTCAGGCGCACGGCCGCACGCGACACGGTGCGCTCGGTCAGCAGCACGAGCAGGATGCGCATCAGCCGTGCATCGAGCACGTCGAGCGCGCCCGCGGCATCGAACGTGCCGCGGGGCAGGGCGGTCGGATCTAGCGGGGCCCGCATGGCGATACGCGTCCCGACGATACGAGGCGGCCGCGCGATGCGGCAGCCGGCCGGCGGCCCGTCATTTTGCGAACGGCCAGCCGACGATCCGCTTCGGGCGCGGCGGCGCGTACGTGCGGACCTTCGACGTCTTCAGCTTCAGGCGCACCAGCGATTCGGCGAGCACGACCGCGGCCGATACGCCGTCGACGACCGGCACGCCCGTGCATTCCTCGATCTGCCGGTCGAGGCCGGCCATCCCGCCGCAGCCGAGGCAGATCACTTCCGCGTGATCGTCCTTCACCGCGCGCTGCGCCTGGCCCACGATCGATTCGATCGCGCGGGCCGGATTCTCCTCGAGTTCGAGCACCGCGAGGCCGCTCGCACGCACCGACGCACAGCGCGCATCGAGCCCGGCGAGCTTCAGGCGATCCTCGATCAGCGGCACCGTGCGGTCGAGCGTCGTGACGACCGAGTAGCGATGGCCGAGTAGCATCGCGACGCTCGCGGCCGCTTCGGTGATGTCGACGACGGGCACCGTCAGCAGTTCCTGCAGCCCTTCGCGGCCATGCTCGCCATAGCCGGCCTGGATCACCGCATCGTACGGTTCGTCGTAGTTCAGCACGCGGTCCATCACGGCGATCGCGGCGAGGTAGCTCTCGAAGTTGCCTTCGACCGACTCCGCGCCGAAGCGCGGCGTCAGCCCGACGATCTCCGTGCCCGGCGATGCGGCGGCCTGCGCCTGCGCGGCGATCGCGTCGGTGATCGACTCGGTCGTGTTGACGTTGACTACCAGGATCCTCATCGGCGACTCCGTATGCGTGTGTGTCAGTGTTGTGCGCAGGGGACCGCGATGTGCTCGCCCGAGCGCGCTTCGTAGATCCGTTTGCGATCGGCCAGCAGCCAGTACACGCTGCCCGCGATCGCTGCGCCGAGCAGCCACGAGAACGGCGTCATCGCGCTGAAGGCCGGCACGACGGCGAGCGTGATCGAGATCAGCGCGGACGGCACGAGTGCCGCGAGCGCCTTGCGGTTCACGCCGCGCGTGTAGAAGTAGGCGCCGCTCGGCGCTTCGGTGTAGAGATCGGGCACGTTCACGCGCTGCTTGCGCACGAGCCAGTAG
Source organism: Burkholderia sp. E168m15 (assembly GCF_016586105.1). NCBI lineage: Bacteria > Pseudomonadati > Pseudomonadota > Betaproteobacteria > Burkholderiales > Burkholderiaceae > Burkholderia > Burkholderia sp. E168m15. The sequence goes on along the minus strand of NZ_BCPO01000152.1, from coordinate 84,491 downwards.
TCGACCGTGATGATCCCGTACAGCGGGCCGAGCAGCGCGCCGAGGCCGGACAGGAAATAGACGATCACGATCGGGCTGTTGTACAGGTTCCACGGCAGGATCAGCACGGCGATCGTCGCGCTGATCAGGCCCGCGCGGCGGAACGACAGGCGATGCGGCGCGAGGCTCGTCAGCACGAAGGCCGGCGCGACGAAGTTCGCCATGATGTTCACGGCCACCGTCACGATCAGGAAGGCGAGGCAGCCGAGCACGAGGAACAGCTTGTTCGGCACCGTCGCGATGATTTCCGTCGGGCTGTGGATGATGTGGCCGTTCAGTTTGAACTGCGCGCCGGCAAGCACGAAGCTGATCGTCGCGAATACGAGGATGTTGACCGGCAGCCCCCAGAAGTTGCCGACGCGCACCGTCTTCGGGCTCGGCGACGAGCGGGCGAAATCGCAGAAGTTGAGCACCAGCGTGCCGTAGATCGCGAGCCACAGCGAGCCGCCCGCGAAGATTTCCGTCCACATCTTCAGGCCGCTCATCGGTTTGCCGATCGACATCGCGAGGTGGCCGCCGGTGCGGCTGAACATCCATGCGGCGAGCGACAGCGTCGTGACGAGGATCACCGGGCCGGCGAGCCCCTCGTACTTGCGGACCATTTCCATCCCGTACGTGAGGATGCCGATCTGCACCAGCCAGATCGCGACGAACGTGATCCAGCCGAGCGTCGACAGCCCGAAGATCGCATTCTGGTCGAACGCGGCGAGGCCCGGCCAGATCGCGGTGAGCAGCACGCGCAGCACGACGGACGCGAGATAGGTCTGGATACCGAACCATGCGATCGCGATCACCGCGCGGATCATCGCGGGCAGCATCGCGCCGTAGATGCCGAAGCTCATCCGGCTGATCACCGGGAACGGCACGCCGGTTTTCTGGCCCATGTAGCCGGTGAGGTTCATGAAGCCGTACACGAGCACCGCGCCGATCGCGAGCGACGCGAGCATCTGCCAGCCCGACAGGCCGAGCGCGAACAGCCCGATCGCGAACGAGTAGTTCGCGATGTTGTGCACGTCGTTGGTCCATAGCGCAAAGATGCTGTAGCGGCCCCAGGTCCGGCCTTCGGCCTGGGTCGGCGCGAGATCGGGGTTGTGCAGCCGCGGGCTCAGCGCGGGATCGCGCGCGGCCGGGTCGGTTCGATGCGATGCGTCGTCCGCGCCGAGCCCGAGGCCCGCGCGGTGAATGGCTTCCAGTTGCACGCCGTTGTCTCCTTCCATGTGCGGGGCACGAAACCGGCTGCGTGTCGTACGCGGCGCGGGCCGGGCCCCGGTGGACGTTATGTCTCGGATTTGTTCGCGAGTATGGGCGGCGGCTACCACGATGGGAAATTAAATATTCGGCTGGGCGTCATTTGAAAAATGAATGAATCGCGTCAGGCCGCGGCGGCGGGGGGAACGGCATGCAAATTGCGAGTGAACGGGTTCCATCCACATCGACATCAGCGGAGGTGTCATGCAGCGATATTCCATTCGTCACGTATCGCGAGCCGTCTTCGCCGGCATCCTGATCGCGGGCCTGGCGGCAGGCGCGGGTTGCCAGAAGAAGGGCGACAACGGCGCGGCCAGTTCAGATTCGAGCGCAGCGAGCGGCATGTCGGCCGCGCCTTCCACCGCGCCTTCGACCGCACCGTCGGGCACGCCGAGCAGTGGGGCGGACGCCGGCGCGAGCCTGCCGGGTGCGGCCTCCGCGCCGAGCGGCGGCTGACCGCCGGCGGATAGCCGGGGCGGACGGTGCGTCAGCGCGCCGTTCGCTGCTGAGGTGCGGTGCCCACTGGCACGCGCGCCGGACGGCGTGCGCGCGCGGCCGTGCGCATGAAAGATTTGCAAGGACCGTTGTAGCGATTTCCGGCCCGGCGGCGACGGCGTGACGCCGGCGTCCGCCGGCCGGGCAAGGAGGTGCGATGCAGAACGCGGAATCGAACCCTACCCCGGAAAAGCAGCGGGAACAGATCGAGAAGAGCCCGGTGAAGACGCCGGCGGCCGGCGACATGCCCGACGCGGCGACCCAGGCGGCGCAAGTGGCGCGGCGTCCGCTGACGCCGGAAGCGGTCGCCGGCAAAATGCCGACCGGCCTGCCGGAGATCGACGTCGACGCGCATGCGGTCGACAGCGGCGACCCGGTACGTCGGGCCGCCGGCCGGATCGTCACGCTCGACAACGCGAACATGGCGATGACCGACAACACGGTCGACGTCGACGGCAAGGGCATGGAGGCGCGTACCGGCGCGTCGGAGCTGCAGGACAACGTGATCTATTCGAACGCGTCGCTCGACGAAGCGGTCGATACGCCCGACGAAGGGCTCGGCGGGATCGAGAGCAGGCCGTCCGGCAACATGCCGCAGATCGCGACGCGGCCGGGCTGGCGGGTGCGTCATGTCGGCGACGTCGATGTCGAGCATGGTGACAGCACGCGTGCCGAGCACGTGATCTGCCTCGAACGGTCCGACGACTGATAGCGGCTATTGATACCGGCGATTGATACCGGTCTTCGAGGTATTCGACACGCGGCGGCCGGTGCAAATCGCACCGGCCGCCGCGACCGTTTCCGGCCCGTGCTGCGTTACTGCGGCCCCAGCTCCTGCGCGGACGTATCGGCGTCGTTGCCCTGCGCGACCAGCACGTGGATGTCGTTCGGCGTCACGTCGCCGACGCCGCCGGACGGAATCGTCAGGAGCAGCCAGTCCGCGTTGTTGCCGATGCTGACCGGCGCGGTCTTGAGAATCGGCGACTTGCTGCCGGCCGTCGTGACGACCACCTGGTACGTGCCGCCGTTCAGGTAGACCGAATCCTGCGTCGTTGCCGGTACGGCATTCTGGTAGGCGGCGCCCGCCATCGTCGGGCTGACCGTCGTGATGTCGGTGCCCGGCGGCACGACGTACACGTCCACGTTCTGCGCATTCGGCGATGCGTTGAAGCTGCGCACGCGCGCCTTGTCCGACAGCAGGCCCTTGTCGTACGGGTCGTCGATGACGGAGATCAGCGACGTCGTGCTCGGCAGCGCGATCGTCGTGTAGTGGTGGCCGTTCGCGGCGCTGAACGCCTGGGACGCGATGGTCGTGGTCGTCCCCGACACGTCGTAGCTCGCGGTCTGCGTGCCTGAATCGACGTCGTGATAGCGCGTCACACCCTTGTAGGCGACGCCCGACTGGTCGACCTTCCCGTTCAGGTAGTAGTCGAGGTTCGGGCCGGCCGGCACCGCGTTGATGAAGCGCGCCTGCGGCTTCGAGATACCGAGTACGGTGCCGGCGTCGTCGCCGCCGCCGCACGCCGCGAGTACGGAAATGACCGAGCACAGGGCCACTATCGTTCGTATTGATTTCATGTTGTCCTCTCGTTCAGGGAACCTGCTTGCGATGCAGAACCGCCGCGTGACGGATCGCGCGGGGCGCAGCGCCGGTTGGAAGGCAGATGACTGTCCGCCGGATGGCGGGCGCGAGGATGTCGCAAGCGGTGTGCCTGTGCGAGGAAAAAGCGGCGAACGGCGGCGGGGGAAGCGCGCACGCGCCGGCGTGGCGGCGTGCGCGGGATGACGCGAGGAGCGGGAGCAGACCGCGCGAATCGGCACGGTTGTAAAAAGCAGCGTTGCGCGCGCGGCGCGATACGTCAGCGGTTCACGAGCCGGGCCGGATACGCGAGCGCGAGTGCGCAGCCGACCAGCATGCACGCGGCGAAACCATACAGACCCGCGCTTTGCGAATGGAACGTATCGCGCAGCCAGCCGATGAAATAGGTGCTGCCGAACCCGCCGAGGTTCGCGATCGAGCATGCGAACGCGATGCCGCCGGCGGCGGCCGAGCCCTTCAGGAACGTCGATGGCAGCGCCCACACGACCGGCATCGCGGCGGCCGCGCCGGCGTTGATCAGCGAGAACAGCAGCACCGTGCCGAGCGTGCCGTGCGACGACGAAGCCGCGATCGCCAGCGCGACGGCCGACACCATGAACGGCACGACGATATGCCAGCGGCGTTCGCGTGCGCGATCGGAGCTGGCGCCGCAGTACAGCGTCGCGAGCACGGCGGCGGCGTTCGGAATCACCATCAGCCAGCCGATGTGATATGCGTCCTTCACGCCGGTGTCGCGCAGGATCGTCGGCAGCCAGAAGCTCACCGCATACAGGCCGAGCAGCACGCACAGGTCGATCAGGCCGAGCGCCCACACCTTCGGATCGGAGAACGCCTTGCCGAGCGCGTGGCTCTTGTTGCCGGACGGATCGGCGTCGAGATTCGCGCGCAGCACCCGCTTCTCGTCGGCGTTCAGCCAGCGCGTGGATTCGATGCCGTTCGGCAGCCAGCGCAGCACCGCGAAGCCGAGCAGCACCGACGGCAGCGCTTCGAGCAGGAACAGCCACTGCCAGCCGCCGAGCCCGTGCGCGCCTTCGAACGCACGCATGATCCAGCCGGAAATCGGGCTGCCGATCATGCTCGACAGCGGCAGGCCCACCATGAACAGCGCGACGATCCGTGCGCGACGTGCATCGGGATACCACTGCGTCAGGTACAGCAGCACGCCCGGCAGGAAACCGGCTTCGGCGGCGCCGAGCAGGAAGCGCACGACGTAGAACTGCACCGGCGTGTGCACGAACATCGTCGCGCCCGACAGCAGGCCCCACGTGATCATGATCCGCGCGATCCACAGCTTCGCGCCGACGCGTTGCAGCACCAGATTGCTTGGGACTTCGAACAGGATGTAGCCGGCGAAGAACAGCCCGGCGCCGAGGCCGTACACCGTGTCGCTGAACTTCAGCGCATCGAGCATCTGGAGCTTCGCGAGACCGATGTTGATGCGGTCGAGATAGGCCGCGAAGTAACACAGGCAGAAGAGGGTGATGAGGCGCAGCGTGACCTTGCGATAGAGAGGGCCGTGGGGCGCGTCGTCGGGGGAAACGGCGGCGCTCGGGTGTGCGGTAGACATGGGACTGCCCCTGTTCGAGTGTGACGGATGAATGGGTGGCTCGATCGTCGCGAGCGGGACGTTCCGCTGCGCACTGGAGTCTGTATATCACGTCAAATACGTAGCGTACACACTAGAAAATACCGAAGCGCACAGGCACGTATGCGGTCATCTTAAGGCAAGCGTTTGCATGACAAAAGTCCGTGTTATCAAAGGGGTTTTGGATGATATGGAGTGTGCGCTGAAAAGATGGGCGCACAGGCGATGGCATGCACGAATTTCGTGCGTATGCACTCAAAATTGAAGTGTGTGCGCGAAAGCCGTCGGCAGCGCACGCATGCGCGGGCGGTAGCCGCCGCGACGGTGTGCGGCTGGCCGGCACGCCGCCGTGACGGGCTGGCGATCCGCCATGGATCGGACGAGCCTCACGCGCCGCTTGCATGCGATTCCGCGAACCCTGATGCACCGCAATGACGCGAGCGGCCAGCCGCCGGCCACGCCGATTTGAGGGTGTACACTGCTTGTCTTTCATTTGCATGCAGGCAAGGGCTTGCACTCTCATGGCGTCTTCCAAGGATTCGTACGATTTTCACGACCAGGTCGGGCATCTGCTGCGCCGCGCGTATCAGCGGCACGTTTCGATTTTCCAGGAAGCGATTCCCGATTCGGATCTCACGGCCGCGCAGTTCGTGACGCTGTGCGCGGTCAAGGAGCGGCAGGCGTGTTCGCTGAACGACATCGTCAAGGCGACCGCGATCGATCAGGCGACGATTCGCGGCGTCGTCGAGCGTCTGAAGACGCGCGCGCTGATCGAGGTGTTGCCCGACCCGAACGACGGCCGCAAGCTGATCGTGCGCGCGACCGCGGCCGGCCTCGCGCTGATCGACCGCACGGTGCCGTTCGCGCGGCAGGTGACCGAGCGCACGTACGGCGCGCTCAATCCCGGCGAACGGGTCGCACTGCAGTTCCTGCTGCGCAAGATGATGGAAGAAGACGGCGATGCCTGACGGGTGGCGCGCGGCCCAGACCCATCTACGTCGTGACGGGCGCTGCCGCGTCGGCGCGCATCAGCCGGCCGGCCTCGTGTAGCCGGGCGCGCACGGTTTCCGGCGTAAAGGGCGGCGCGTAGAACCGTACGCCGGTGGCATCGAACAGCGCATTCGCAACTGCGGCCGGGCCTGGCACCGATGCCGATTCGCCCGCCCCGAGCGGCGGTTCGCCTTGCCTCGGCATCAATACGACGTCGACGTCCGGCACTTCCGCGAACGTCAGGATCGGGTAACTCGCCCATTCGCGCGACGCGACCTTGCCGTCCGCGAACCGCACGCGCTCCTTCAGCGTGCGGCTCAATACCTGGATCACGTTGCCGTGGATCTGGTGGCGCACGCCATCCGGGTTGATCATCGTGCCCGTGTCCTGTCCGACCGTCACGCGCTCGATGCGGACCTCGCCCGACACGCGATCGACGCTCAGGTCGACGATCCAGGCCGACCACGCCGCGCCGAAACCGGGGAAGCGGCTGTGCACGTAGCGCGCATACGCGATCCCGCGGCCGCGCACGAGCCGTGCTTCGTCGCGTTCGTCGGGCGGGCGCGGCACGCGTGGCGTCCACCCTGCGCGCTCGGCCACCGCCTGCAGCAATTCGATCGCACGCGTGTCCTGCAGATGGCGAATGCGGAACGCGAGCGGATCGACGCCGGTCAGCGCCGCGCATTCGTCGACGAACGCATCGTGCGCGAACGAGTTCGGCAACGCCGACACGCCGCGCAGCCACGACGCCCGCACGAGCGGCGCGAGATCCTCGCAGACGAAGCGACGATGCGGGCTGGCATACGGCGACACGGCCGTGCGGTCGCCCATTTCGAACACGCGCGGCGCGGGCGCGATCGCGCCGGTCAGCAGCGCCGCGAGCAGCGGCGCGTCGTTCGACGGATAGCGCGTCGTGAAGTCGTAGCCGAGCAGGCGGCCGTCGCGCGTGACGGTGCCCGTCACCTGCATCGACTGGCCCGCGCCTTTCGGTTCCCACAGATGTTCGTCCGCGCGCGACAACTGCACTCGCACCGGGCGGCCGACCGCGCGCGACAGCAGCAGCGCATCGCCGCACACGTCGTCCGCACCGTTGCGGCCGTAGCAGCCGGCCGCTTCCATCCGCACGACGTCGATATCGGCCTCATCGCGCGCGACGAGCGTCGCGAGGTCGTAGCGCAGCGACACGGGGTTCTGCGTGCCGGACCACACGGTGATCCGCCCGTCACCGGGCGCGCGGTAGTCGGCGAGCGCGCACGACGGACCGATCGAGCCGTGCATCTGGAACGGCCATGCATAGGTGCGCGATACCGTGAGCGTGTCCGGTTCCGTTCGCGCGGCGTCGACATCGCCTTCGTCGAGCAGCACGCGGCGGGTGGCCGGCGCGGCGGCGATCGCGGCGGCCGGCGCGTCGAGCGGCGGCAGCGCGGGAAGCGGCCGCCACGTCACGCGCAACTGGCGCGCGGCGCGGATCGCGTGCTCCTCGCGCTCGGCGACCACCCCGACGAAATCGCCGAGCGCGACGACGGCCACGAGCCCCGGCACGTCGGCTACCGATGCGCGATCGACGTCCACCAGCGACGTGCCGACGAACGGGCCGCTGTCGTGGCCCGCATACGGCGGCCGGACGACGCGGCCGTGCAGCATGCCCGGCACGCGCATGTCGTGCACGAACGTGAGCTGGCCGGTCGCCTTCGCGGGCAGGTCGACGCGCGGCGACGCGCGGCCGACGATCCGGTAGTGCGCGGGGTCTTTCGTGCGGGTGTTCAGGTCGAGCGTCAGCGCGATCCGCCGTGCGGCGACGAGCGCGGCGAACGTGACCGCCTGTCCATCGGCTGAAATCGATCCATCGTCGATGTTCAGCCGCTCGACATCGACGCCGAACCGCTCGGCGGCGAGCGCCAGCAGCGCGTGACGGGCCTGCGCGGCCGCGCAGCGCAGCGGCGTCGCGGAAATCTGGATCGTCGCGCTGGCGATGGTCGGCCCCTGGTTCGGCGTCGCGGCCGTGTCGCCGAGCACCATTGTCACGCGCGCGGCCGGCACGTCGAGTTCCTCGGCGACGATCTGCGCGAGCGACGTGCGAATGCCGGTGCCGAGATCGACGTGTCCGTTGAACGCGAGGATGCGGCCGTCGTCGAGAATCGCGACGAACACTTCGGGCAGCGTGGGCACGTACGACGACAGGCTGCCCGGCTGGCCGGGCGCCGGCTTCACGGGCGGGGCCGGTGACCGGATCACGGTCAGGCAGCCGGTGTGCGCGAGCAGTTCGGAGCGGTTCACGGGGGAGAGATCCTGTCGAGGAAGGCGCGGCCGGTGCCCGGCCACGACGAAGGCGGCGTGCGGGCAGCGCGCGGCGCACGCGAGACGGCGGCAAGCCGCGGCGCGGCGGCGCATGCGGTCAATCTAGGTCGCCAAAACCGCAGCGTCAATGGCGCGCGGGTGCGGGCGTAGCCACCGCTCACGCCGCCCGAACCGCCCGAACCGCCGGAGCCACCCGCGCGCCGTGGCAGTTCAGCGTGCCTGCACGGCATCGATTGCCGCGATCGCATCGTCGAGCGGCATCACGGCCGCATATTTCTGCTGCATGTCGAACAGGTTCGCGTCGTGCGGCGCGATCGCGCGATCGCCGACGCAATCGGCGAGCACGAGCGGGCGAAACCCGTGCGACATCGCGTCGACGACGCTCGCGCGCACGCAGCCGCTCGTCACGGCGCCCGCGACGAGCAGCGTCTGCACCGCGCGCTGCGCGAGCCACGGCGCGAGCTGCGTGCCGAAGAACGCGGACGGCACGGTCTTGCGCACGACGAGTTCGCCCGGCGCCGGCGTGAGCTCGGGCACGATCGCGCTGTTCGGATGATGCTCGGTCAGCGTCGCCATGCCGGGCACCTTCAGCGAAAACACGTTGTCGTCGCTGCCGTCGTCCGCATACACGATGCGGCTGTGCGCGACCGGCCAGCCGCGTTCGCGGGCGAGCGCGAGCGCCTTCGTCGTGCGCGCGATCGCCGGCGCGATGTTGCCGCCGCCGAACGTCGCGGGATCGGCGAAGCCGACCACGAAATCGACGATCAGCAGTCCAATGTTGCCGTGCGGCGGAAGCGGCGTGCCGAAACCCTGCTGGCGATACACGTTCGCTTCGGCGTGACGGGAAAGATCGTTCATGGTGTCGGGGGCTCGTCGGTCAGGCGGGTTGATCGGTCACGCGGCCTTCGCGCACGACGGTCTCGCCGTCGAGCTCGACCGTGCAGCGGCGCAGCGGGATGTCGATATGACAGGTGGTCGTGCGGCTGCCGCCGCCTTCGTTGTTCGGGCCTAGCGAGAACAGGAAGTTGCCCTCGAACGCGCGCGCGTCCATTCCGATCGTCGCCTCGCGGTCGTACAGCCCGAGCGTCGACCAGCGCGCGCGCGGCTGCAGCCCCCAGCCGATATGCGAGATCGCATAGCCTTCGGGGTCGGCGAACGTTTCCATGTAGTCGCGCAGCAGGTCGGCGTCGACGCCGCCTTCGATACGCGTCGCATAGCCGCCTTCGACGGTCAGCGCGATCGGCTCGCGCACGTAGTGCTTCTGCGGCAGCAGAATGTCGCCGCGGTCGATCACGATCGTGCCGCGCGCGGTGCGATCGTTCGGATAGGTCAGCGCGAAGCCGCTCGGCCAGTGGTCCCAGCGGCCCGGTGCGTCGACGAAGCCGTATTCGGCGGTCGGCGGAAACTCACCGAGCGGGCACACGAGCGCGGTGCCGGCCGCCGAACTCACGCGCATCTCGCGGGCCGCGGCGATTTTCTTCGCCGCGGCGAGCACGCGCGTGCGGTCGGCCAGGGTCGGCACCATTCGTACCAGCACTTCGGGCGGTTCGACCGCGAGCAGGATCTTCGTGCCGGACTTCAGGATGTCGTGCTGTTCGGGCGAGAACAGCAGCGTCATCAGGTCGAGCACGAGGTCGCTCTCGCGCAGCGCGGCGATCGCGGCCTTGTTGCCGGTCAGCGGCGTCGTGCCGAGGTAGGCGAGCGGGTCGCGGCTGAACGCCTTGTCGCCGTTGACGGGCGGCAGGTCGAGCCGGTTGACGATCGCACCCAGCGATTGCGTCGCGATCAGCGCGCACGACAGCGTCTGCGGATGGGTGGCCGCGCTCGTCAGGATCGTGACGGTCTGGCCCGGCTCGAGGCGCGACAGCGTGAGGACCTGCTTCCACGCGTCGATCAGTTGGGTATCGCTGACTGGCATCGTCGGCTCCGGTAAAGGCGTGAAGGAAAGGGCGGGCGCCGCGCTCAGGCCGCGAGCGGCGCGCCGAGGAAGTCGCCGAACGCCGCGTAGAAACCCGCCGCGTTGTCCCACGGGATCATGTGGCCGGCGTCGGGCACGCGCACGTGCTGCATCGTCGGCGTCGCGCGCTGCAGCTCGGCGACGTCGTCGTCGCGCACCACGTCGCCGCGCTCGGCCGTGATCAGCAGCGACGGCACGGCCAGTTGCGCGGCATCCGCGTGGAAATCGTCGGTGTGGAAGCCTTCGTACGATGCGCGCACCGCGCGTTCGTCGCAGGTATGCAGCCATTCGGCGCGCAACTGCAGCTCGGCATCGGTCCAGGTCGGGCAGAACGCGCGCATGCCTTCGGCATCGGTGCCGGCGCGCGCGAGCGCCATCGAGTCGATGTACCACGGCAGCTTGCCCGGATAGTCGCGGCGGTTCGGGCCCGACACGGGCGGATCGACCAGCACGACCGACGCGAGCCCGCGGATGCCGCGACGGGCCGCGCGCGCGGCGATGCGCGCGCCCATCGAATGGCCGACGAGGCTCGTGCGCGGCAAATCGAGCGCGGCGACGAGCGCCGCGACGTCGTCTGCCTGCGCATCGAGGCCGTAGTCGAGCGACGGCGACGCGTCCGACAGCCCGCGGCCGCGCACGTCGAGCACGTAGGTGTCGAACGCCGCGCCGAATACTTCGCCGACGAAGCCCCACGTGATCGCGGGGCTCGTGATGCCGGGAATCAGCACGATCGCCGGGCGCGCCGCGCGTGCGCCGGTCGCGCCGCCGTAGCGCAGATAGTGCTGGCGGATGCCGTTGGCGCGGACGTTCGCGCCGTACAGGAAAGTCGAGGACATGGGATGGCTCCGAAGTAGCGGTGGCGCTCAGTACGCGCCGGACAGCAGCGCGCCGGCGCCCGGCACGACCGGTTCGAGATCGAGCTCGCGCAGCATCGCGTAGGTGGTCGCGATCGCCGCGGTGATCACCGGCTTGCCCGTCATCGCCTCGACCTTCGCGACGGCCGGCAGCGACGGCATCTGCACGCATGCGGACAGCACGATCGCATCGGCGTCCTGGTACGGCAGCGTCTTCACGATGTCGGGCAGGCGCGCCGGATCGTGGCGGCCCACGTCGAGGTTGTCGGGGATCTCCAGCGCGCGGTACGCGAGCACGTCGAAGCCTTCGTTGCGGATGTAGTCGACCACCAGCTCGGTGAGCGGCAGCATGTACGGCGCGACGACGACGATGCGCTTCGCGCCGATCACCTTCAGCGCGTCGACGAGCGCACCCGCGCTCGTCAGCACCGGCGCCTGCGCACCGTTGTCGGCCGTGTGCTTCGTGAGGCGCGCCTGCGACACGCGGTGATAACCGTGACCCATCGCCATGATCGCGACGAGGCACGCGTAGCCGAGCACGTCGACGCGTGCATCGCTCAGTTCCACCGCGCAGCGGTCGGATTCGGCGTCCATCGCCGCGAGTTCTTCCTTGACGACCTTCTTCATCCGCATCCGGCTCGAGTGATACGTGAAGCGCTCGGGCCGGATCGCTTCGCGCAGCCGCAGCATCGCCGGGATCTCGGTCTCCATCGTCGTGTTGGAACTCGGCACGATCTGGCCGATGCGGTAGGTCTTGCTCATGACGGGAGGCTCCGTGTCGGTAAGGAGGGGGCGGCACGCTGGCGCGGGATCGCCGGATGTTGGGCAAAGTCTAGTGTGTACATTTGAAAATGGCAATGGATCAAAATTACGTCTGCCATGGGTAGATTGTTTGTGTGTATGGATTTCGGGAGATTTATTGGTGCTTTCCCGGAGACGTCGGCATCGATCAATAATCTGCTTGTCCTGAATAAATTGAGTGTGTACGCTAAATAAACGCCATTCAATCCGCCCGCCCTGGCGCCGCGTTCGGCAATGGGCCCACGATCAGGAGATCCGCATGAGCAAACCCCGTATCGCAATCATCGGCGCCGGTCTCGGCGGCACGGCCGCTGCCGCGCTGCTGCAGCGCGGCGGTTACGACGTCGCGCTGTACGAGCAGGCGCCCGCGTTCTCGCGTCTCGGCGCGGGCATCCATCTCGGCCCGAACGTGATGAAGATCATGCGGCGCATCGGCTGCGAGGACGCGCTGGAAACGATGGGTTCGCATCCGGATTTCTGGTACAGCCGCGACTGGCGCACGGCCGACGTGCTGTCGCGGATTCCGCTCGGCGACTACGCGCGCAAGGCCTACGGCGCGAGCTACCTGACCGTGCATCGCGGCGATTTCCATGCGCTGATGACGCAGGCGGTGACGCCCGGCACGATCCGCTTCGGCAAGAAGCTCGCGGCGGTGGAGGACACGGGCAGCGATGTGCGCCTCACATTTACCGACGGCAGCATCGAGACGGCCGACATCGCGATCGGCGCGGACGGCGTGAATTCGCGGCTGCGCGAGCACCTGCTCGGTGCGGAACCGCCGCGCTACACCGGTTATGTCGCGCACCGCGCGGTGTTCCCGGCCGCGCTGCTCGGCAACAAGCCGTACGACATGTGCGTGAAGTGGTGGTCGGAGGATCGCCACATGATGGTCTACTACGTGACCGAGAAGCGCGACGAGTACTACTACGTGACGGGCGTGCCGCAGGCCGAATGGCCCGAGGGCGTGTCGATGGTCGACAGCAGCCGCGACGAGATGCGCGAAGCGTTCGCCGGTTTCCACGCTGACATCCAGCATCTGATCGACGTGTCGCCGTCGATCACCAAATGGCCGCTGCTCGAACGCGATCCGCTGCCGTTGTGGAGCCGCGGCCGGCTCGTGCTACTCGGCGACGCGTGCCATCCGATGAAGCCGCACATGGCGCAGGGCGCCGCGATGGCGATCGAGGATGCCGCGATGCTCGCGCGCTGTCTCGACGAAGTCGGCGTAGGCGATTACGCGGGCGCGTTCGCGCTGTACGAGGCGAACCGCGCGGCACGCGCGTCGAAGGTGCAGCTCGTGTCGCACAACAACACGTGGCTGCGCACCAACGAGGACCCGTCGTGGGTATTCGGTTACGACGTGTTCGACGTGCCGCTCGAAGCGCCGTCGCGCAGCAGTGTGGCGGCCGTGGCCTGACGCGCGGCGCCCGCGCCGGCCGGCGCTTTGCATCCGCTTTGCAGCCGCTGCGCCGGCGCGGGAATCGATGCGCGGCAACGCGCATTTCGGCGTGTTATATGTCAGGCGCGCCGGCAGGCGCCAGCCGGCGGCCCGTGCCCGCGCCGGCCGACGCCGGCCCGCCCGCCGTATTCCGGATCCCTTCATGTCCCATCCCGCTTCTCCGTCGCGGCCGCTGGCGTTTCGCGTGAACGGCACGCCGCACACCTTCGCCGACGCCGCGCCCGACGCGCCGCTGCTGCTGGTCCTGCGCAACGACTGCGCGCTCAACGGCCCGAAGTACGGCTGCGGGCTCGGGCAGTGCGGCGCGTGCACGGTGCTCGTCGACGGGCAGGCCACGCGTTCGTGCGTCGTGCCGGCCGCCGCCGCGCACGGGCGCGACGTCACGACGCTGGAAGGGCTCGGGTCGTGCGACGCGCCGCATGCGATCCAGCGCGCGTTCATCGACGAGCAGGCCGCGCAATGCGGTTACTGCCTGAACGGCATGATCATGAGCACGAAGGCGCTGCTCGACCGCCACCCCGCGCCCGACGATGCGGCGATCCGGGACGCGTTGCGTTTCAACCTGTGCCGTTGCGGCACGCATCTGGAGATCATCCGCGCGGTGCATCGCGCCGCACGCTATCTGCGAGGCGGCGATGAAGCCTGACGCAGGTCCGCCGATGGCGCCGGCGTGTGTGGCGGAACCCGCGCCGCACGATGACGCGGCCGCCGCCGCCGCGCCGCCGCACCGCGCACGCTACGCCTGGCCGATCGGCGATGCGCGCACGCCTGCATCGTTCGATATCGAAACGCGGACCGCGCCCGACGGCAGGATGACCACGTGGCGCTATCGCGCGCAGGCGGTCGGCTCAGCCACGAACGATGCTCGCGGAGCCGCGGCACGCGCTGATTCCGGCGCCGCATCGCCGTTCGTCTACCGGCACGCGCAGACGTCGATCGAGCTGGCCGATGCCGATGGCGCGATTCCCGGTCACGCGCACGTCTTTGCCCGCGAATCCTTCGTCGACGAACTCGCGGGAGCGTTGCGGCGCGACCCGGTCGCGTTGCGGTTGCAACATCTGGATGCCGCGCGGGACGCAGGGCCGCGCGAAACGATCCGGATGGTCACCGAACGCGCCGCCTGGGGCGTGCCGGTTGCGTCGCGGGCGAACGCGGCGTCGCGTGTCAGCGGTCGCGGCTTCGCCTTCGATGGCGAGCCGGTCGATGCGCGCGCAGTCGCATCCGCATCCGGCGACGATGCCGACCGTCACGGCGATCCGCACTGGTCCGCGTGGGTCGTGGATCTCGAGGTCGACCGTGCGACCGGCGACGTCTCGGTGCGGCGCGTCGTGGCCGGGCAAGGCAGCGGCGAGCCGGGCGACGCGTCGCTGGCCGGCCTGCCCGCATGGCAGATCGAGGCCGCGATTTCCCGCGTAATGGGCGCACGGTTGTCCGCGCGGCCCGCGCACGACGAGACCGATGCCGATGCGCGGCCCGACGCGATCGCACACGAGCTGGTTGCCTTCGACGCCGCCGCGCATCGCGCGCATGGCGACCTGTCCGGATACGATGCGCGGCGAGTCGAGCAGGCGGCCGCGCCGGCCGCGGCTGCCATCGCCAACGCGCTGTACGACGCGACGGGCGTGCGTTTTCGCGCGCCGCCGTTCGATGCGGCGCACATTCGCGCCGCGCTCGCGCAACCGGTGCCGGCCGATGCCACCGACAGGCCGCACGCGGCCCCGCGCCGCGCATCGCGCTGGCGCCGCTGGCTGGCCGGCGGCGGCGCGGGCGGCGTGGTCGGCGGGCTGATCGGGCTGGCGTGCGCGATCCTGCCGG
Organism: Burkholderia sp. E168m15; assembly: GCF_016586105.1. Classification (NCBI taxonomy): domain Bacteria; kingdom Pseudomonadati; phylum Pseudomonadota; class Betaproteobacteria; order Burkholderiales; family Burkholderiaceae; genus Burkholderia; species Burkholderia sp. E168m15. The sequence continues at coordinate 69,350 of NZ_BCPO01000152.1, read as the reverse complement.
GCCCGGCGCCGATCGCACCGCTCGGGCCTGTTGCGCCCGGTGGCGCGGACGGCGCGATGTGGAGCGCGGCCATGCTCGAACGCGGCCGCCTCGTCGCGCTCGCCGGCGATTGCGCGGTGTGCCACACGGCGCCCGGCGGCGCGACCAATGCGGGCGGGCTCGCGCTCGATACGCCGTTCGGCACGATCTACACGACGAACCTCACGCCCGATCCGGAAACCGGCATCGGCAACTGGTCGTATCCGGCGTTCGCCCGTGCGATGCGCGAAGGCATCTCGCGCGACGGCTCACACCTGTACCCGGCGTTCCCGTACACCGCATTCGCGAAGCTGAGCGAGCCCGACCTGCTCGCGCTCTATGCGTACCTGATGTCGCAGCCGCCGGTGAAGCACGTGCCGCCGCGGACGAATCTGCCGTTTCCGCTCGATCAGCGGCGTCTGGTGGCCGGCTGGAACTGGCTGTTTCACGACGCGCGGCCGTTTGCGCCGGACCCGGCGCGCTCGGCGATGTGGAATCGCGGCAAGTATCTGGTCGACGGCGCCGGGCACTGTGGCGCCTGCCACACGCCGCGCAACGCGCTCGGTGCGGAGAAGGGCGGCCTCGCGTACCTGTCGGGCGGCGAAGCGGAAGGCTGGGTCGCGCCGCCGCTCGTCGCGTCGCCGGCTTCGCCCGTGCCGTGGACCGAAGGCGCGCTGTTCGACTATCTGCGTACCGGGTTCTCGGCACAGCACGGCGTCGCGGCCGGGCCGATGGCGCCGGTCGTCGCGGGGCTCGCGGCGCTGCCCGAATCCGACGTGCGGGCGATCGCGCATTATCTGGCGTCGCTGTCGCCGCCCGTCGATGCGGCAATCGCCGCGGTTGCGGCCGACCGCCAGGCACGCGGCGCGGAAACCATCGCGACGCTCGGCCTCGAGAACGGCCGCCGCGCGTTCGACGCGGCGTGCGCGGTGTGTCATGCGGAATCGGGCGGCGTCGGACATTTCGGCGTGCGGCCGCTGATGGGACTCAACACGAGCGTGAGCCAGTCGACGCCGGACAATCTGCTGCGCGTGCTGCACCACGGGATCGACCAGCCGGCCACCGACCGGCTCGGCTACATGCCGGGCTTCGGCGATGCCTTCGACGATCGGCAGATGGCCGAGCTTGCCGCCTACATTCGCGCACGCTACGCACCGGGGCAGCCGGCGTGGCGCAACCTCGCGGAAGCATCCGCGCGAATCCGTCAGGCGGGTGCACATTGACCGTCGCGCCGGCGTGAGCGGCCGCGCCGGCGGGCATGCCGGGCGAAATGACCTGACGGATGAAAACGATGGCCGGCGACGGCTGTAATTCTTGCCAGATTCGGCCATCGTTTAACCATTCGAAACAATGTGTTCACCGAAAGGGGCATGATCTCCGGCGATCGAGCAGGCATACTGTCGCCTATGTTGCTCAATGCACGTCGACTGACGTGCGCCTGCCCTCCATGTCCATTCCAGTCTCTTTTCGAACCCTGCGATGGTTGACCATTGCGGCTGCTGCATGCTTGCTCGCCGCGTGTTCGACTGCTTCCGACGTGACCGCGACGTCGAACCCGAACGTGTACACCGTGACGACGCGCACGGTCGGCGTGTCGACGACGTGGGCCGACGCCCACGAGAAGGCCGTCAACGAAGCCACCAATTACTGCACGCAGCGCGGGATGCGCGCCAGCGTGAAGCAGGAATCGCTGACCGGCGGCCGCCGCGTCGACGCACGCTCCGAACTCGCGTTCGAGTGTCATCCGACCTTCGAGACGGCGTCGAACCCGCGCGGTTGACCGACCGGCGGCATGATGACGCCGCCCGCGTTTTTCTTCCCCCGCCTGCAAACCGACCCGCGATGCCGTTCCGGCCCATCGCGGGTCGACGCACGTCCGGCGTCGGCCGGGCGAATCAGGCCGGCTGCGCCTCGTACAGCTTCACGCACGCGGAGAAGTCGAGCGTGCCGAGCCCCTGCTGGCTCATCGACTGATACAACTGCTGCGCGAGCGCGCCCATCCAGACCGGCTGATGCGCGCTGCGTGCGGCTTCGGTCGCGAGACCGAGATCCTTCAGCATCAGGTTCGCCGCGAAGCCGCCCGCATAGCCGCGCGCGGCCGGCGCGGTGTCGCTCACGCCCGGATACGGGTTGTACGTGTCCGAACTCCAGCAGCGGCCGGTCGACGTGTTGATGATGCCGGCCAGCACGGTTGGATCGATGCCGAGCGCGGCGCCGAGCGCCATCGCTTCCGATACGCCCATCATCGAGATGCCGAGCAGCAGGTTGTTGCAGATCTTCGCGATCTGCCCGGTGCCGGTGCCGCCGCAGTGCACGACGTTCTTGCCCATGTCGAGCAGCACCGGGCGGATGCGCTCGAACAGCGCGCCATCGGCGCCGACCATGAAGGTCAGCGTGCCGGCCTGCGCGCCGCCGGTGCCACCCGACACGGGCGCGTCGGCGAGCGGGAAGTCGCGCTGCGCGGCGGCGTCGGCCACCGCGCGCACGGTGCCCGGATCGATCGTGCTGCAGTCGATCAGCGTCGCGCCGCCGCGTGCGCCGGCCAGCACGCCGTCGTCGCCGAGGTAGACGGCGCGCACGTGCTGCGCGGCCGGCAGCATCGTGATGATCAACGAGCCGCGCGCGGCGGCGTCACGCGGCGACGTCGCCGCCGCCGCGCCGGCGCGCACCGCGGCGTCGACCGCATGCGCGTCGAGGTCGAACACCGTCAGCGCGTGGCCGGCCTTGAGCAGGTTGGCGGCCATCGGGCCACCCATGTTGCCGAGTCCGATGAAGGCGATTTCCATGTGCGGGCCCTCGCTCAACGCAGCGCGATCGTCGTGTTCACGCCGCCGGCCGTCGCGTCGTCGTCGAACCAGCGCGCGGTGACCGTCTTGGTCTGCGTGTAGAACTGCACGACCTGCTTGCCGTACGGGCCGAGATCGCCGAGCTTCGAGCCGCGCGAACCGGTGAAGCTGAAGTAGGGCACCGGCACCGGGATCGGGATGTTGATGCCGACCTGGCCGACGTCGATCTCGCTCTGGAACTTGCGCGCCGCCGCGCCGCTCTGCGTGAACAGGCCCACGCCGTTGCCCATCGGGTTGCGGTTGACGAGCGCGATCGCGTCGTCGAGCGTGTCGGCTTCCATCACGACCACCACCGGCCCGAAAATTTCTTCCGTGTAGATCGACATGTCGGCCGTCACGCCCGAGAAGATCGTCGGGCCGACGAAGTTGCCGTGCTCGTAGCCGGGCACCTTCACGTCGCGGCCGTCGAGCAGCAGTGTCGCGCCTTCCTTCACGCCGGCGTCGATCAGCGACAGGATGCGTGCCTTCGCCGCCTTCGACACGACCGGGCCGACGTCGGTGCCGGCTTCGGCGCCCGCGTTCACCTTCAGCGCTTTCGCCTTGTCGACGAGATCGGGCAGCCAGTCGCGCGCCTTGCCGACCAGCACGACGACGGAGGTCGCCATGCAGCGCTGGCCGGCCGCGCCGAAGCCCGCGCCGACCAGCGCGTTGATCGACTGCTCGCGGTGCGCATCGGGCAGCACGACCGCGTGGTTCTTCGCGCCCATCATCGACTGCACGCGCTTGCCGTGCTGGCTGCCGAGGTTGTACACGTGCGTGCCGACGCGCGTCGAGCCGACGAACGAGATCGCCTTGATGTCCGGGTGCGTGCACAGGCGGTCGACCACCGTCTTGCCGCCGTGCACGACGTTCAGCACGCCTGGCGGCACACCGGCCTCGAGCGCGAGCTCGACGAGCTGCATCGTCGACAGCGGGTCCTGCTCGGACGGCTTCAGCACGAACGTGTTGCCGCACACGATCGCCATCGGGAACATCCACAGCGGAATCATCCCGGGGAAATTGAACGGCGTGATGCCGGCGCACACGCCGATCGGCTGGCGCAGCGTGTAGGTATCGACGCCGCCCGCGACGTTCTCCGCGAATTCGCCTTGCTGCAGCGTGCCGATCGAGCACGCGTGCTCGACCACTTCGAGGCCGCGGAAGATGTCGCCCTGCGCGTCCGGCAGCGTCTTGCCTTGCTCGGCCGTCAGCGTGTGCGCGATCCGTTCGAGATTGCGGCGCACGAGATCCTGGAACTTCAGCATGATGCGCAGCCGCGCGCCGATCGGCGTCGTCTTCCAGGTCTGGAATGCGCGCTGCGCGGACGCGATCGCGGCATCGACCTCGTCGAGCGTCGCATACGGCACGCGGCCGATAACTTCCTGCGTCGCGGGGTTGACGATGTCGCCCCACTCGGTGCTGTGCGATTCGACGAACGTGCCGTCGATCAGCAGCTTGGCGGTGGGCAGGGCGAGGGTGGTCTGGGGAACTGCGGCGTTCATGGAACTCTCCGGGGAAACGATGTGCGATGACGAAAGGGGCCCTGCGTCCGCCACGCGCGCAGGCGCGGCGGGCGACAGGACGAACTGAAGAGCGAATGCCGGCCGGCGTGCTCAGGCGCGCGCCGGGCGCATCAATGCGGTACACACGAGGGCGAACACGCCGAAGCCGACGAGGTACGCGATCACGTAGTGCGGCTGGCCGCCGCCGGCCTTGAGCAGCGACGTCGCGATCATCGGCGCGAAACCGCCGCCGATCACGCCGGCCAGCTGCACCGACAGCGAGATGCCGCTGTAGCGGATTTCCGCCGGGAACTGCTGCGCGAACAGCAGCGATTCCGGCGCATAGAGGATCGGGAACACGACGCCGAGGCCGAGCACGATCGCCCACCATGCGGTCGAAGTCTGCTGCGTGCCGAGCATCATGAAGAACGGTGCGGCGAACGCGCACATCAGCACGAGGCCGATCGCGAACATCCGGCGCTGCCCGATGCGGTCGCTCAGATGCCCGCACAGCGGCATCGTGACGAGCGACAGCGCCGCGCCGGCCGTGATCGCGTGCAGCATCTCGGCCTTCGGCAGGTGCAGCTGCTGCGTCGCGTAAGCGAGCGCGAACGTGACGACCATGTAGAACCAGGTGTTCTCGGCGGCGCGTGCGCCGACGATCGTCAGCACCTCGCGCGGATGGCGGCGCAGCGCGGCCGTCACCGGCGATTTCTCGGCCTTGCCCTGGCGCTGTATCTTCTCGAAGTCGGGCGATTCCGGCACCTTCGCGCGGATGAACCAGCCGAGGCCGACGAGCGCGATGCTCGCGAGGAACGGCACGCGCCAGCCCCACGACAGCATGTCGGCTTCCGGCAGCGCGGCCACCGCGGCCATCGCCACCGACGACAGGATCAGGCCGAGCCCGACGCCCGTCTGCGGCAGGCTGCCGAACAGCCCCTTGCGGCCCTTCGGCGCGTGCTCGACGGCCATCAGCACCGCGCCGCCCCATTCGCCGCCCACCGCCATGCCCTGCAGGAAGCGCATCGCGATCAGGAGCGCGGCGGCCCAGTAGCCGATGCTGTCGTACGACGGGATCAGCCCGATGATCATGCTCGGCACGCCCATCAGCAGCAGCGTGATCATCAGCATCGACTTGCGGCCGATGCGGTCGCCGAAGTGGCCGAACACGATGCCGCCCATCGGCCGCCCGATGAAGCCGACCGCGAACGTGCCGAACGCGGCGAGCGTGCCGACGACCGGGTCCAGCGACGGGAAGAAGATGCGGTTGAACACGAGCGCGGCGGCCGTGCCGTACAGGAAGAAGTCGTACCACTCGATCGTGGTGCCGGCCATGCTGGCCCAGCCGGCCAGCAGGTAGTGCTTCGCGGTGCGCTCGGGCGCCGGCGTCGCGATGGTCGCATGCTCATCGAGGGTGGATCGGGTCTGCATGGTGTCTCCGGTTTTATTGCCCGCGGCTCATGGTCCGCAGGTCACGGTCGAGTATAGTTATGCGCAGATTCATGATGTACCGATAAAGAAACCGGTTGGATATGCATTTATGCACATCGACGGCCGGCCCGGAGACGCCCGCCTTTTTTCCCTCGCCGATGCGACATGCCACCGAGCCGGTTTCCGGCAACCTGAACTGGGACGACCTGCGCTTTTTCCTCGAAGTCGCGCGCACGCAGCGCGCGAGCGGCGCCGCGAAGCGGCTCGGGGTCGACTACACGACCGTCGCGCGGCGCATCCGCGCGCTCGAGGCCGCGATGGGCACGCTGCTGTTCGACAAGTCGCGCTCGGGCGGCTTCACGCTGACGGCCGAAGGGCAACGGCTCGTCGCGTATGCGGACGCGATGGAGACGACCGTGCAATCCGCGTGCGATCAGGTCGCGAACACCGGCGAGGCGCTGTCGGGCCACGTGCGGATCGGGTCGACCGAAGGGTTCGGCTGCTTTTTCCTCGCCCCGCAGCTCGCGCGGTTCCGCGCCGCGCATCCGCACGTGACGGTCGACCTGCTGCCGGTGCCGCATTTCGTCAACCTGCCCAAGCGCGAGGCCGATCTCGCGATCACGCTCGAACGGCCCGAGCGCGGGCCTTACGTGGTCACGAAGCTGTGCGACTACCAGTTGCGGCTCTATGCGACGCACGACTATCTGGCGACCCACCCGCCGATCACGTGCACCGACGATCTCGCGCGGCACGCGTTCATCAGCTACGTCGACGATCTCGCGTTCAGTAACGAACTGCTGTACCTGGACCGCGCGGTGCCCGGCGCGACGGCGGGCTTGCGCACGACCAGCGTGATCGCGCAGGTTTTCGCGGCGCTGCAGGGTGGCGGCCTGGCGATCCTGCCGTGCTTCATGGCGGCCACGCAGCCGGCGCTGGTGCCCGTGCTGCCGAACGACGTGGTCGTCACGCGGTGTTTCTGGCTGACGTGCCGCGAGGATCTGCGCAAGCTGCGGCGCGTGACCGCGCTGTGGGACTACCTGCGCGCGGCGGCAGACGCGAATCGCGCGTTGCTGTCGGGGGAATCGGCTACGCTGCGCTTCGTCGGCGAGCCGGAGTAGCGGTCGACGGGCGGTGCGCGACGATTGATCTGGATGACAACACGGCCGGCGGCGATTCGACCGGCCAGCGGGGAGAGGGCAGATGGCTTTGACGCATGCGGGCAAGGTTTTCGTGGTGTGCGTGGTGGTATTCGGCGTGGTCGCTTACTGGCTCGCGTCGCGCATGGTGCGCCGCCAGACGGGCGGCAAGCGTGGGGCCGGCGGCGCGGTCGCGTTCTGGTGGCTCGTGTGTTTTTGCCTGGTGTCGCTGTCGTTCCCGTTCGCGTACTGGATCGGCGACGAGCTCTACGCACTGGCGGTGTCGCCGACATACGAAGCGACCGTCGTGTCCTACCAGTCCGAGTGGGACACCTGCGAGCGCCGCGACAGCTCGGGACGAACCTCGTCGTACCGGTGCATCAAGTACACGTCGATCCTGGAAGCCGTGATGCCGGATGGCGAACGTATCACGCTACCGGGCAACATTCGCTCGGGCGCCGTGCCCGACATCGGCGAGAAGGTCGATGTCGTGTTGCCGCAGGGCGCCCATCAGTGGCACGAGCGCAGCCTGCGCAGTATCGGGCTGCTGGCCGGCGGCACGGTGATGGTCGCGATCATCGGGTATTTCGTCTACCTGATCGCGGCGTACGGTGCCGGGAAGAAGATCGACGGCGCGGCCCGCTTCGGCGTGGCGGCGGTGCTGAACGGGCTCGTGCCGCTCGGCGCGCTGCTGATGGAAGTTGCATTCCTCAGCGTGCCGTATCGCTACTGGGCGCAAGGCAATCCGGAACAGTGGCCCGTGTGGGTGCTGGCACTCTGCCTGCTGTTCGCGCTGGCGCTGCTGCCGTTGCTGCTCGTCTACGCGCGAACCGCATGGCGGGCGGTCGTGAAGTAACGGCGGCGCGGCATGCCTGTACCGCGCCTCGCGATCGCGGCGCGGGGGCCGGCCGCGCCGCAGGCCTTCAACGCGGGCAGCCCAGCCGATCCGCCAATTCGTTCAGGTCCCTGACGTCGAAATCCCACGCATCGTCGGCTTGCAGGTCGGTCGTCTGGCCGGGCCCGTGCTCGGTCGGCCGCAGCACGAACGCGGTCGACAGCCCGAGCCGGCGCGCGGCGCCAAGATCGCCGTTGTGCGCGGCCACCAGGCACAGCTCGGCCGGCGCGAGGCCGAGAATCTCGACCGCTTCGGTGTAGACCGCCGGCGACGGCTTGTACGCGCGGGCGACCTCGGCGCCGAGAATCGCGTCCCACGGCAGCCCGCCATGCTTCGCGACGTCGACCATCAGCCGGATATTGCCGTTGGACAGCGGCGCGATGATGTAGCGCTGCTTCAGCCGGTGCAGCCCGGCGACGGCATCCGGCCACGGATCGAGCCGATGCCACGCGAGATTGAGCGCGTCGATGTCGGCCTCCGGCACGTCGACGATCCCGAAGCGGTCGAGCGTGCGCACCAGGTTCTCGCGATGCAGCACGTCGAGCCGCACGTAACGGCGGCGTCCGCTGCGGATTTCTTCCATCGACGGCGAATACTCGGCGCGCCACGCATCGGCGAACGCGAACGGGTCGAGTGTCGGCGCGTGGCGATCCAGGAACGCGGCGGTGCCGCGCGCGACACCGCTTCTCCAGTCGACGATCGTTCCGAAGACATCGAAAACGAGCGCCTTGATTTCGGCAGGGTTCGTCATGGTGATCCAGTGAAGGTCGTTCGATGAGGGTTCACATCGCCGTGCCGCCGGATGGCGCGGCGCCGGTTCGATCGACATTGAATCACGGATACGAAAACGCGGCCGGGGAGGCCGCGATAGGTGGCTCGCGCGCCGGTCACGCCGGCGCCAGCGAGCGGGGGCAGGGCGCGCGGCGCCGGCCGCCGCGCGCGTCCTCGCCAGTCAGCTCTTGTCGTACGAGAACTGGATGCCGGCCGTGCCGCCGGTTTCGATGAACAGGTTGATGAACGCCGGCACGGTGGCGCTGCGCGCCCAGTCGCGCTGCAATTCGCAGAACAGCTGCGCGACGCTGATCATCTGGCCGCCGGCCTGCTCGATGCGGCGCAGCGCCGCTTCGTGCGCGGCGACCGACGTGCCGCCGACCGCATCGACGACCACGTACACCTCGTAGCCGGCCTTCAGCGCATCGAGCGCCGGGAAGGTCAGGCATGCCTCGGTCCACAGCGCGGTCATGATCAGTTTCTTGCGGCCGGTCGCCTCGACGGCCTGGCGGAACTCGACGTCTTCCCACGAGTTGATGCTCGTGCGGTCGTAGGTCGGATAGCCTTCGAGCGCCGCGCGCAGTTGCGGGATCGGCGGCTTGTTCAGCCCGGTCTTCACGTTGACGGTCGAGTGGACGATCGGGAGGTCGTACGCGACCGCCGCCTTCGATGCGCCGACGATGTTGTTGATCAGCAGCTGGCGATCCATCGACGCGATGGAGTTCACCTGGACCGGCTGGTAATCGATGACGATGAACGCGGCGTTCTGCGGGGTGAGCAGGTGGTCGTTCGCGGGGTCGCGAATCGGTTCGCTTGCCATGGTTGCCTCCAGAGAGGGTTCGGGAATGTGAAGGGATACGTCGAAACAGGATGCTATGCGTGCAACAACCGCCGTTCCAGTCCCTTAAAATGCCGTCAGTGTTCTATGAGTGGAACAATCATGGATGACCTGAACGACCTCTACTATTTCGTGAAGGTGGTCGAACACGGCGGATTCACGCAGGCCGGGCGCGCGCTGGACGTGCCGAAATCGACGCTGAGCCGGCGCATCGCGGCGCTGGAAGCGCGGTACGACGTGCGGCTGCTGCAGCGCACGACGCGCCATTTCACGGTCACGGAAACCGGGCGCGAATTCTACGAGCGCTGTCTCGCCGTGCTGGTGGAAGCCGACGCGGCGCGCGAGGTGATCGAGCGCCGGCACGCGGAGCCGCGCGGCATCGTGCGCGTGAGTTGCCCGACCGCCTTGCTGGAATTCCGCGTGAGCGAACTCGTCGCCCGTTTCATGGCGATTCATCCGCAGGTGCACGTGCACCTCGAAGCGACGAATCGCCGCGTCGACCTGCTGAGCGAAGGGTTCGACCTGGCGCTGCGCGTGCGCTTCCCGCCGCTGGAGGACAGCGATCTCGTGATGCGTGTGCTCGCCGACAGCCCGCAGCGGCTGGTGGCCGCGCCGCAGTGGCTGGACGGGCGCACCGCGCCGTCGGACCCGGCGGAGCTGATCGGCGTGCCGAGCCTCGACTGGGGGCCGGCGCGGCATCACGTGTGGCAACTGGTCGGGCCGAACGGCGAGCATGCGCAGTTGCGCCATCACCCGCGCTTCGTGACCGACGACATGCACGCGCTGCGCGATGCGGCGATTCACGGCGTCGGCATCGTGCAATTGCCGTGCATGGTCGTCGAGGACGACCTGCGCGACGGCACGCTGGTCGACGTGCTGCCCGGCTGGGCGCCGAAGGGCGGCGTGGTGCACGCGGTGTTTCCGTCGCGGCGCGGGTTGCTGCCGCGCGTGCGCCTCCTGATCGACTTCCTGGCCGAGCACATCCGGAAGGACTGACGGGCGGCGCCCCGCGCCTTCGTGCGGCGCAGCAGCCCGTCGGCGTACCGGCCGCCGCCTGCATGCCGCGCGGCAACCGCGCGTATCCCCTGATGGAAGCAGCTATGTCGATCGTCGCGGATTGGTGTTAAATACATTTCGGTGCGCCTGGGCTCGGCGCGCAAACGGGGCGCACCGGGGATCGGCGTAAACCCGGGGCGGAACAGGGCACGAAATATCGATAACGAATCGGGCGCATCAGACCCGGTCGGACAGACGGCAGGATTCATATTGAATACCGAACCGCAAAGTTCTCGCTACAGCCTCGGGCTCGCCGCGGAAGTACTCGCATCCGAGCAGAGCGTACTGAGGCTGATCACGCGCAACACGCCGCTGCCGGAACTGTTGGTCGAGGTTTGCCGGCGTGCCGAGGCTTTGCTCGGCGACGGCGCGTCCTGCACGATCCTGCTGCTCGATACGGACGGCGTGCACGTGCGCGTCGGCGCGGCGCCGTCGTTGCCCGCGCAGTACAGCGCGGCGATCGACGGCGCGACGATCGGGCCCGCGGCCGGCTCGTGCGGCACGGCGATGTACGAGCGCCGGATGGTCGCCGTCGAAGACATCGAAACCGATCCATTGTGGGCCGACTACCGCGCCATCGCGTTGCCGCTGGGCTTGCGCGCGTGCTGGTCGGTGCCGTTCCTCGACGAGGCGGGCGCCGTGCTCGGCGCGTTCGCCGTCTATCACCACCGGCCGTGCCGGCCGAGCGACGAGGAAACCGCGCTGTTGCGCGATATCGGCAACAGCGTCGGCCTCGCGGTGCACCAGGACCGGATCGCGCGACAACTCGCGCGCAGCGAGGAACATCACCGGCTCGTCGTCAACAGCCTGAGCGAGGGCATCCTCGTCATATCGCGCGAAGGCGTCGTGATCGCGAGCAATCCGAGCGCGAACCGGATGATGCGCGTGAAGGGCGAACTCGTCGGCCGCCGGCTGTCGACGGTGATCCTGCGCAAGCTGCGCGAGGACGGCACGCCGATCGACCCGCACGACTGGCCGAGCCGGCGCGCGCTCGAGACGGCCACGCCGATGCTCGACTATACGGTCGGCTTCGGTCTCGCGGATGGCGACATCATCTGGGTGCGCGGCAACGCGGTGCCGATCGTGAGGCCGGGCGAGACGCAGGCCGACTCGGTGCTCGTGTCGTTCAACGACATCGGCCCCGTGCGCGAAGCGCAGCAGCAGTTGCGCTACATGGCGACCCGCGACGCGCTGACGGGCCTCTACAACCGCCGCTGGCTCGGCGACCGCATGCGCGAGCTGTTCTGCGCGCACGACGCGGCAGCCGGGCCGGCGCGCGTCGCGATCCTGTTCATCGATCTGGTCGGCTTCAAGAAGGTCAACGACACGGCCGGCCACGACGCCGGCGACGCGCTGCTGCGCAGCGTCGCCGCGCGGCTCGCGGCCTGCGGGGAGGGCCGCTACGCGCTCACGCGCGTCGGTGGCGACGAGTTCGTGATCCTCGTCGACGATTGCGACGATCCCGATCGCCTGTCGGTGCTCGCACGCGAGGTGATCGAGGCGATCGCGAAGCCGTTCGCGATCGCGAACAACGAGTACTGGCTCGGCGTATCGATCGGCATCAGCGTCGCGCCGCGCGACGGCGACGATGCCGTGACGCTGATGCGCAACGCCGATTCGGCGATGTACGACGCGAAGCAGCGCGGCCGCAACCACTTCACGTTCTTCACCGCGCAGCTCAACCTGCGGCTGCAGCGCCGCTTCGCGATCGAGCAGTCGCTGCGGCGCGCGCTCGCGTCGGACCTGCTGCGGCTCGCGTATCAACCCGTCGTCGATGCGCGCAGCGGCCGCACGGTCGGCGCCGAGGCGCTGCTGCGCTGGACGAGCCCCGAGCTCGGGCCGATGTCGCCGGCGGAATTCATCCCGGTCGCGGAAGATACCGGGCTGATCGTCGCGATCGGCCAGTGGGTGCTCGAAACCGCGTGCCGGCAGGCGGCCGAGTGGCGCCGCACGATCGCGCCGGACCTGATGCTGGCCGTCAACCTGTCGCCGCGGCAGTTTCACGAGGGGCTCGTCGAATCGGTCGGCCGCTGTCTCGCGCAGACGCGGCTCGACCCGTCGGCGCTCGAACTGGAGATCACCGAAGGCGTGCTGATGAACGACACGGACACCGTGCTGCCGATGCTCGAAGCGCTCACGGACATGAACGTGCGGATCTCGGTCGACGATTTCGGCACCGGCTATTCGTCGCTCGCGTACCTGAAGCGCTTTCCGCTGCACAACCTGAAGGTCGACCGCTCGTTCGTGTCGGGCGTGCCCGATCATCACGACTCGGTCGCGATCACGCAGGCGGTCGTCGCGATGGCGCATTCGCTCGGGATGAAGGTCACGGCCGAAGGCGTCGAGACGCAGGCGCAGTCGTGGTTTCTGCAGCAGATCGGCTGCGACATGCAGCAGGGCTATCTGTTCAGCCGGCCGCTGGACGCGAGCGATTACGCGCGCCGGCTCGGCGCCGCATGAAAGCGCGCTCGGCGGCGTTCCGCTAGTGCGCGCCGAATCCGCCGGCGCCCGGCGGCGGCGTCGACGACGGATCGATCTCGACCCGGTTCTTGCCTTCGTGCTTCGCGCGATAGAGCGCGCGGTCGGCCGCCTCGATCAGGACGGTCGTCGGCAGGCCGGGCGCGGGCACGATGCTCGCGCCGCCGATGCTGATCGTCACGGTGTGGTTGCCCGTCGACGAATGCGCGTGCCGCAGTCGCAGCGCCTCGACCGCGAGCCGGATCTTCTCGCCGAGCAGCCGCGCGGCGCCCGGCGACGAGGCCGGCATCACGACCGCGAATTCCTCGCCGCCGAAGCGCGCGGCGAAATCGCCCGATTGCCCGAGGCAGCGCTCGATCGTCGAGGCGATCTGCTTGAGCACGCTGTCGCCCGACACGTGTCCGTACGTGTCGTTGTAGAGCTTGAAGTTGTCGACGTCGATCATCAGCAGCGACAGCTCGCTGCGCTCGCGCGCGCCGCGTCGCCACTCGGCGGCCAGGTATTCGTCGAGATAGCGCCGGTTCGAGAGCCCGGTCAGGCCGTCGGAGTGCGTGAGGCGCCGCAGCTCGAGATTGGCCTCGAGCAGTTGCTGCTGCGACTGCCGCAGCGCGCGATAGGCTTCGTCGCGCTGCAGCAGGTTCAGGTACGAGCGCGAGTGGTAGCGGATGCGCGCGACGAGTTCGATGCGATCGGGCAGCTTGACCAGGTAGTCGTTCGCGCCGGACGCGAACGCGGCGCTCTTGATCACCGGTTCTTCCTGCGTCGACAGCACGATGATCGGCACGTCGCGCGTCGCCGGATTCGCGCGGTACGCCTTCACGAGGCTCAGCCCGTCGGTGCCCGGCATCACGAGGTCCTGCAGGATCACGGTCGGGCGCGTCTCGACCGCGGTGGCCATCGCGTCGTCCGAGCGCGGGCAGTAGTGGAAGTCGATGCCTTCCTCGTCGACGAGCGCGCGCCGCACGGCTTCCGCGACGATCGTCTGGTCGTCGACCAGCAACACCATCGCCGGCGCGTCGGCGGGCGACGCGGTCGGGCCGCCCGGCGGTCGAGTCAGGTCAATCGTCATGGTCGATGCGGGTTGTGGCGGTGGTCGCGGTCGTTGCAGGGGCAGGCATGGGTGTTGCGCGTGGTCATCGTCGGGGTTCAGATTCGCGCCAGCGCCGCCAGTTCGCCCGCGATGCGCCCGAGCGGCAGGATCGCCCGCGCCGCGCCGAGCGTCGCGGCCGCCTTCGGCATCCCGTACACGGCGCTGGTCGCCTCGTCCTGCGCGATCGTATGGTAGCCCTTCATCCGCAGCGCCTTCAGGCCGATCGCGCCGTCGCGGCCCATCCCCGTGAGCAGCACGCCGATCACGCGGCCCGGCCAGTGCTCGGTCAGGCTGTTGAAGAATACGTCGACCGACGGGCGATACGGCGTGGCGGCCGGCTCCCGCGTGTATTCGAGCGTGCCGGCGCGCGTGATGCGCAGGTGATCGTCGGTCGCGGCGAGCAGCGCGACGCCCGGCTGTGGGCGGTCGCCTTCGCGCGCGACGCGCACGGCGAGCCGGGTCTGGCCGTCGAGCCATTGCGCCATGCCTTCGGCGAACGCGCGATCGACGTGCTGCACGATCACGATCGGCGCATTGAAATCGGCCGGCAGGTTGCCGAGGATCGACGCGAGCGCGCCGGGGCCGCCGGCCGATGCGCCGATCGCGATCAGCGGGCCGGCGCCGCCGCGCGCGGCCGCACCGGCGAGGCGCGAGCTGCCCGGTGCGTCGAGCAGGCGGCCGATCTGGTCGATCTTCGCGAGCAGCAGTTTCGTCGTGTCGCCGGCCGCGCCGTCGCCGAGCCGCGGCGTGTCGACCGCGTCGAGCGCGCCGGCGCCCATCGCCTCGAACACGCGCCACGCGTTCGCGCCGATGCAGCTCGTCACGATCAGGATCGCGCACGGTCGTTCGGAGCGCATGATCCGACGCGTCGCCTCGATCCCGTCGAATTTCGGCATGATCAGATCCATCAGCACGATGTCGGGCGGCTGCGCGGCGCACAGTTCGACGGCCTGCGGGCCGTCGGTCGCGACCCACAGCACGCGGTGCTCGGGCCGTCGCGCGATCGCGCGGCGCATCGCCTCGACGGCAAGCGGGAGGTCGTTGACGATGCCGATGTTCACAAGCGGAATTCTCCGGTCGGTTCGTAGTGTTGGAGGTGGGCCGGGTTCATGGAAGGGCGTAGCCTGTTCGGCGCGGCCGGGCGGCATCGGCGGCCGGACGGCACGGCATTCTTTTCGGTTGGCGACGCCCGAATGCTGTCATGCGGCGCGGGCGGCGGCAATCGAAAAATATGCGCATTGTGCGGTTTCAGTACGTTTCCTCTATGGCGATCCCGCATTGCCGGCAAGCGGGGCGGTCGATCCTGTCCGGCAGGCCGCAAAAGTCCGCATGTTACCGTGCCGGCATCGACAAAAAAGCAAGGAGAGAACCGGATGAGCGCGCCCGATACCGTCCTCGTCAGCCGCGACCCGTACGCGCCGATCGTGATCGAGCAGGACGGCCGTTTGCTGTACCGGATCCACATCGAGAGCGGGCACGCGTCGTTCGACCGCGATTTTCCGGTCGAACCCGATGCGGTGCGCGTGCTGCGCGACGATGCCGAGCGCTACTACTTCCTGTTCGCGGCGCTTCACCATCCGTACCAGCTGAGCGCGACGAACCTCTCCGACGCGGAGCGCGAGCGTTATTTCGGCACGATCCTGTTCGCCGGCCGCGACGAAGTCGAAGCCTTCATGACGGAACGCGATCGTGCCAGCAACGGCGCGGTGGCGAACTTGCTGAGCATCTTCACGCAGGCCGATTACCGGCAACTGCGCGAGGGCCGGTGGTTCGGCATGGGTGCGGGCATGCCGGCCGCGTAGCGGGCCGTAGCGCGCATCGGGCCGCGCGGCGGCCGTGCCGCCACGCCGTCAATGGCTGCGCGCGTAGCCCTGGATCAGCGCGCGCATCATCCCTTCGACCGTCGCGTCGCGCAGGTCGGCTTCCTGCTCGGCTTCCTCGACGAGCGCGGCATAGGCGGTCGCGAGCGTCACGCGGTCGACTTCATGGCGTTGCTCCATCAGCGTCACCATCCCGTCCTTCGCCAGATGAGCGGAGAACGCGCGGCTGCCGATGGTCTGGAATACGTCAATCATGGCGGCTCTCCCGTACGTTGCCGATGCTCTTCAGTGTAGTCGGCGCCCCGGGGCTGCGCCACGCGCGCCGGGCGGCCCGATTCATCCGATGAAACGCGGCCGACACATGGCGCGGGCACGGTGTCCATCGGCTTCAACGTTTACCCGAACCGGCAAATTGTCGACTTTTTATCGATAAAGTCTCGTGTTAGATTTCGCCGTCCGAGCCCGATGCAAACCGGGCCGGCCGCGCGTGGCCGACGTGCCGCGCGTCCAGACACAAGGAGGGGAAATGCTGGTGCTGATTGGGGTGCCGATCGTCGTGATCGGCTTCGCGCTGCGCTTCAATGCGCTGCTGGTGGTCACGATCGCGGGGCTCGCGACGGGGCTGGCGGGCGGGCTGAATCTCGTCGACATCGTCAGTGCGTTCGGCAAGGCGTTCACCGAGAACCGCTACATGGGGCTGATCTGGCTCACGCTGCCGGTGATCGCGCTGCTCGAGCGCAACGGGCTCAAGGAGCAGGCGAAGCGGATGATCTCGCGGGTGCAGGCGGCCACCACGGGCCGCGTGCTGATGCTGTACTTCGTGCTGCGCCAGGCGACCGCCGCGCTCGGCCTCACGTCGCTCGGCGGCCACGCGCAGATGGTGCGGCCGCTGATCGCACCGATGGCCGAGGCCGCCGCGGTCGGCCGGCACGGCGAGCTGCCCGAGGCGGTGCGCCAGCAGATCCGCGCGCATGCGTCGGGCGCCGACAACGTCGCCGTGTTCTTCGGCGAGGACATCTTCATCGCGATCCAGTCGATCCTGCTGATCAAGGGCTTTCTCGAACAGAACGGCATCGCCATCGAGCCGCTGCACCTGTCGGTGTGGGCGATCCCGACCGCGATCGCCGCGCTGCTGATCCACTGCACGCGCCTCGCGCTGCTCGACCGCCGGCTCGCGCGCGGCTTCGGCCTGGTCAGGCAGGAGGGCGCGCGATGATCGGCCTCGAATCGCTGTACACGCTCGCGGGGCTGATGTTCGCCGCGTTCGCGTACTTCAACCTGACGGATCGCACGAACCCGCGGCGCGTCGTCAATTTCGCGTTCTGGGCCATCTACGCGGTCACGTTCCTGTTCGGCGCGCTGCTGCCGCATTTCGTGACGGGGTGCCTCGCGATCGCGCTCGCGGTGATCGCCGGCTCCGGCAAGCTCGGCCGCGGCCGGTCCGACGAGGCCGGCGAAGCGGCGGCCGGGCGGCGCGAGACGCTCGCGCAGCGCTTCGGCAACCGGCTGTTCCTGCCGGCGCTGCTGATTCCGCTCGTCACGCTGATCGGCACGTTCGCGCTGAAGCTCGTGCCGTTCGTCGAGCCGAAGAGCGTGACGCTGATCTCGCTCGTGCTCGGCACGATCGTCGCGTTCGTCGTCGCGCTCGCGATGCTGCGCGATTCGCCCGTGCATGCGCTGAAGGAGGCGCGCCACACGATGGATGCGGTCGGCTGGGCCGCGATCCTGCCGCAGATGCTCGCGGCGCTCGGCGCATTGTTCGCGGTGGCGGGCGTCGGCGGCGTGGTGTCGGGGCTCGTGAAGGACTGGGTGCCGATCGATTCGCCGTTCGCGGTGGTCGCGGCCTATACGGTCGGCATGGCGCTGTTCACGATGATCATGGGCAACGGCTTCGCCGCGTTCCCGGTGATGACGGCCGGCATCGGCCTGCCGCTGATCGTCCACCAGTTCCACGGCAATCCGGCGATCATGGGCGCGATCGGGATGCTGAGCGGCTTCTGCGGTACGCTGATGACGCCGATGGCCGCGAACTTCAACATCGTGCCCGCGGCGCTGCTCGAACTGAAGGACAAGAACGGCGTGATCAAGGCGCAGTGGCCGACCGCCGTGCTGCTGCTGGCCGTGAACACGCTGCTGATGTACGCGTTCGTATTCCGCTTCTGATTCGATGGACGAGATCCTCATGACCGACCGACTCACCCCCGAACTCGCGTCGAAATTCGCGTCGCTCGCGCTCGCGCACCTGACCCGCGAATATCCGAACAAGCTCACGCATGCGCTCGAAGGGCCGCACGACGTGCAGGGCCCGCGCGCATTGCACCCGATCTTCTACGGCAGCTACGACTGGCATTCGTGCGTGCACGGCTACTGGCTCGTGCTGCGCGTGCTCGAACGCTACCCGGCACTGCCGGAAGCCGAGCGCATCGTCGCGACCGTCGATGCGCATTTCACCGACGCGAACGTCGCCGGCGAGCGTGCGTATCTCGCGCTGCCGCACAACGCCGGCTTCGAGCGGCCGTACGGCTGGGCGTGGCTGCTCGCGCTCGCCGCGCAGCTCGAGCGGCTCGCGCTGAAGGGCGCGCTGCCGCAGGCCGCGCGCTGGGCGAAGACGCTGGCGCCGCTGGCCGACCTGTTCGTGTCGCGCTTCGAGACGTTCCTGCCGAAGGCGACCTATCCGCTGCGCGTCGGCACGCATTTCAACACCGCGTTCGCGCTGGCGCTCGCGCTCGATTTCGCCCGCGACACGCAGCGCGACGGGCTCGCGGCGCTGATCGTCGATACCGCGAAGCGCTGGCACCTGAACGACGTCGCATGCCAGGCGTGGGAGCCGTCGGGCGACGAATTCCTGTCGCCCGCGCTGATGGAAGCCGAACTGATGCGGAGGGTGCTGCCGGCCGCCGAATTCGACGGCTGGTTCGTGCGCTTCCTGCCCGATCTCGCGCAAGGCGAGCCGGCGACGCTGTTCGAGCCGGCGACGGTCAGCGACCGCAGCGACGGCAAGATCGCGCACCTCGACGGGCTGAACCTGAGCCGCGCGTGGTGCCAGCGTTCGCTGGCCGGCGCGCTGCCGGAAGGCGATGCGCGGCGCGCGAAGCTGCTCGATGCGGCCGATCGGCATCTCGCGAGCGCGCTCGCGCACGTGGCCGGCGATTACATGGGCGAGCACTGGCTCGCGACGTTCGCGTTGCTCGCGCTGGACGCGTAGCGCGCCATCGGGCTTTCGTGGAAGGCGACCGCCTTTGCGTCGTGCGCAACACCGCTTTCCACGACAGGGCCGACGCGCGGCGGCGACGACTCGCTACACTGCCGTACCGGTTGGACGGGCCCCGGCATCAGGCCCGCGAGCAAGGAGACAGAAGAGGATGGAGACCCCACGCGCAGCGGTCGTCACGTACCGCGGCAATGCGATCGAGAACACGCACGTCGCCCATGTGGCGGTCGTCGATGCACGCGGCCGGCTGCTGGCCCGGTTCGGCGATCCGTACCGGATGACGCTCGCGCGGTCGGCGGCCAAGCCGGCGCAGGCGCTGTCGGTGATCGAGACGGGCGCGCCGGAACGCTTCGGCTTCGACGACGCGGACATCGCGCTGATGTGCGCGTCGCACAGCAGCGAGGATCGTCACATCGAACGCACGCGCGCGATGCTCGCGAAGGTGGCCGCGCACGAATCGGATCTGCGCTGCGGCGGCCATCCGCCGTTGTCCGATGCGGTGTACCGGTCGTGGATCAAGCGCGATTACACGCCCACCGGCGTATGCAGCAACTGTTCGGGCAAGCATGTCGGGATGCTGGCCGGCGCGCAGGCGATCGGCGCGGCGATCGCCGATTATCATCTGCCCGACCATCCGATGCAGATGCGCGTGAAGCAGGTGGTGGCCGACGCGTGC
Organism: Burkholderia sp. E168m15; assembly: GCF_016586105.1. Lineage (NCBI taxonomy): Bacteria > Pseudomonadati > Pseudomonadota > Betaproteobacteria > Burkholderiales > Burkholderiaceae > Burkholderia > Burkholderia sp. E168m15. The sequence continues at coordinate 49,603 of NZ_BCPO01000152.1, read as the reverse complement.
GGCCTGCGCGACGATGAAGTCGACTGGGGCATCGACGGCTGCAACCTGCCGACGCCGGCGTTCTCGCTGGATCGGCTGGCGCGCCTGTACGCGTCGCTGGCCGACGGCGCGGACGCGGTGGAGGCGGGCGGCGCGGTGACCGAGCGGGTGCGCGCACTGGCGCGCATTCATCGTGCGATGACCGCCTATCCGGAACTGGTCGCGGGCGACGGACGCTATTGCACGGTGCTGATGAACGCGTTCGGCGGGCAGGTGGTCGGCAAGCTCGGCGCCGATGCGTGCTACGGGATCGGCGTGCGCGCGTCGGAACGCACGCGGCAACTCGGCGCGGATGGCGCGCTCGGCATCTCGGTGAAGATCGAGGACGGCAATCTCGACGTGCTCTACATGGTCGTCAGCGAAATCCTCGAGCGGCTGCGGATCGGCACGGCCGAGCAGCGCGCGCAACTGGCCGCGTTCCACCGGCCGCGGATGCTCAACACGCAGGGCGTCGAGTTCGGGCACGCGACGTTCCCGTTCGACTTGCAGGCGGCTTAGGGCCTGTTCACGCTAATAACGGGCCAGCCCCGCGAATGAATTTTTCCAAACAGGGGAACGTGCCTTTCCGCCCGCATGGCGGCGTCGTTCGTCGTTGCAATAGCTATGGCTATTGCGCCTCCTTTCTCCTTGCCCTGCGGGCGGAAAGGCACGTTCGCAAGCCCGTTATTAGCGTGAACAGGCCCTAACGCCGTCGCCGCGTCGATGCCGCCGGCCCGCGATCCGGGCCGCGCATCGGCGCGCTACGCGCGTGCGTCGCGAATCTTCGCCAGCTCCCGCTCCGACAGCTCGCCGATCTGCGCGAGGTGTTCCGCCAGAAAATCCTTGAGCACGCGCAGCTTCGCCGAGCTGCGCCGGTTCGCCAGATACGCGATGTAGATGTATTCGCCGGTCAGCCGGTTTTGCAGCCGGTAACGCGGCAGCACGGCTTCGAGCTGGCCGCTCGCGAGCAGGTCGCGTACCAGCCAGATCTCGAATTCCGCGATGCCGAGCCCCGCGCAGGTCGCTTCCAGCAGCAGCTCCGAGTGGTCGGTGACGAGGTTGCCGGCCGGCAGCACGCTGTGCTGCGTGTCGCCGCTCACGAGCGCCCAGCGCGGATCGCCTTCCGGGTGCACGTAGCGCAGGCAGTTGTGGTGCGTCAGGTCGTCCGGCGTTGCGGGGCGCCCGCAGCGATCGAGGTAGCCGGGCGTCGCGCACAGGATGCTGTCGTTGCGCGACAGCCGGTGGACGACCAGATTGTCCAGATAGTTCTCGCCTTCGTGGATGTCGAGGTCGAAGCCGCCCGCCACGAGGTCGTTGTGGTTGTCGGTGAGCCGCACGTCGAGCTGGATCGTCGGATAGCGAGCGAGAAACGGTGCGATCAGCGGCGCGAGATGACGGCGGCCGAACGCGACCGGCGCGGTGAGCTTCAGCGGGCCGCTCGGCTGCGCGTTCAGCTCGGCGACGACGCGCAGCGTGTCGTCGAGATCGGCGATCAGCGTGACCGCGCGCTCCAGGTAGATATGGCCGGCTTCGGTGAGCGTCACGCTGTGCGTGGAGCGGTGCAGCAGCGCGACGCCGAGCGCCTCCTCGATCGCCGTGACCTTGCGCGCGACGGTCGACGTCGATACGTGCATCTCCTTCGCGACCGCCGAAAAACTCCCTGTTTCGACCACCCGCACGAACGCGCGCATCGCGCCCAGATGATCGATGCCGGTTTCTCTCGCGCCTTTTTTCATTCGATTCTCGCTGTTGCGTCCCACGCAAAACCGCTTTCGATAATACAGAAGCGAGCTTGTTTTTGCAAAGGCATAGAATGCGAACCCGTCGCGTCGGGAAGCGGCGAACGACGAGCGGCACGAGACATCCAGGAGGGGCACGATGACCGAAAACGGCTTCCGCGTCGAAGCGGATCTTTTAGGCAAACGAAGTATTCCGGATGCCGCCTATTACGGCGTCCACACGCTGCGCGCGAAAGAGAATTTCGACATTTCCGGCCGCACCATTGCGTCGCTGCCGTACCTCGTGATGGCGCTCGCGTCCGTGAAGGAAGCGGCGGCCGACGCCAATTGCGAACTGGGGCTGCTGCCGCGGCCGTACCGCGATGCGATCGCCGCCGCGTGCGTCGAGATCCGCGAAGGGCGGCTGCACGACCAGTTCGTCGTCGACGTGATCCAGGGCGGCGCCGGCACGTCGACCAACATGAACGCGAACGAGGTGATCTGCAACCGCGCGCTCGAAATCATGGGGCACGCGCGCGGGCAGTACGAATACCTGCATCCGAACGAGCACGTCAATCTAGCGCAGAGCACCAACGACGTCTATCCCACCGCGATCCGCATCGCGACCTGCTTCGCGGTCGAGCACCTGCTCGAGGCGATGGCGCGGCTGCGCGATGCATTCGCGGAGCGCGCCGATGCGTTCGCCGGCTTGCTGAAGCTCGGCCGCACCCAATTGCAGGACGCGGTGCCGATGACGCTCGGCCAGGAATTCTCGACCTACGCGGTGATGCTGACGGAAGACATCGCGCGGCTGCAGGAGGCCGGCTGGCTGATCCGCGAGATCAACCTCGGCGCGACCGCGATCGGCACGGGCATCACCGCGCATCCGCAGTACGCGGAGAAGGCGCTGGCCGCGCTGCGCCGCATCACCGGGCTCGACCTGAGCACCGCGCCGAACCTGATCGAAGCGACGCAGGATTGCGGCGCGTTCGTCCAGGTGTCGGGCGTGCTCAAGCGGATCGCCGTCAAGCTGTCGAAGATCTGCAACGATCTGCGGCTGCTGTCGAGCGGCCCGCGCGCGGGCTTCGGCGAGATCAACCTGCCGCCCGTGCAGGCCGGCTCGTCGATCATGCCCGGCAAGGTGAATCCGGTGATCCCGGAAGTCGTCAACCAGGTCGCGTTCGAGGTGTTCGGCAACGACCTGACCATCACCTTCGCGGCCGAGGCCGGCCAGCTTCAGCTCAACGCGTTCGAACCGGTGATCGCGAGCGCGCTGTTCCGCAGCTTCAGCCACCTGACGGCCGCCTGCACGACGCTCGCGCAGCGATGCGTGAGCGGCATCACCGCGAATCCCCAGCGGCTGCGCGAAACGATGGAGCGCTCGGTCGCGCTCGCGACCGCGCTGAACCCGTACATCGGCTACAAGCGCGCGACCGCCGTGGCCGCCGAAGCGCATGCGACCGGCAAATCGATCCGCGAGGTCGTGCTGGCGCACGAACTGATGACCGACGCGCAACTCGACGAAGCGCTGCAGCCCGAAGCGCTGATCCGGCCGCGGGCGTTCTGACGCCGGCCGGTTCGGCAGCCGTACCGAAAGCGCCCCCGGAGCGGGGCGCGACACATCTACAAACAACGGAGACTCACGATGACACACCCCAGCGAGCGCCCGGCCGGCCCGGCCGGCGGCGCGGATGCCGTGCATGCCGACCCCGATGCGATGTTCGCGTCGCACGAAGCCGGCTATGCGAAGCAATTGAAGCCGCGGCACGTGCAGATGATCGCGATGGGCGGTGCGATCGGCACCGGCCTCTTTCTCGGCGCGGGCGGCCGCCTGCAAAGCGCGGGGCCGGCGCTCGCGCTCGTGTATCTCGTGTGCGGCGTGTTCGCGTTCCTGATCATGCGCGCGCTCGGCGAGCTCGTGATGCACCGGCCGACCAGCGGCAGCTTCGTGTCGTACGCACGGGAGTTCATGGGCGAACGCGCGTCGTTCGTCGCGGGCTGGATGTACTACCTGAACTGGGCGACGACCGGCATCGTCGACATCACCGCGGTCGCGATCTACATGAAGTACTGGGCCGTGTTCACCGACGTGCCGCAATGGGTGTTCGCGCTCGGCGCGCTCGGGATCGTGTCGGTGATGAACATGATCGGCGTGAAGGTGTTCGGCGAGATGGAGTTCTGGTTCTCGCTCGTCAAGGTCGGCACGCTTGCGGTGTTTCTCGCGGTCGGCGCGGTGTTTCTCGCGAGCGGCCATCCGGTGGCGGGGCAGATGACGGGGCTGCATCTCGTCGCGGATCACGGCGGGATCTTCCCGCACGGCATCCTGCCGGCCGTGCTGATCGTGCAGGGCGTCGTGTTCGCGTACGCGAGCATCGAGCTCGTCGGTGTTGCCGCGGGCGAGACGGCTGACGCGCGCAAGGTGCTGCCGAAGGCGATCAACAGCGTGATGTGGCGCATCGCGCTGTTCTATGTCGGCTCGGTCGTGCTGCTGACGATGCTGCTGCCGTGGACCGCGTACAGCGCGCACGAAAGCCCGTTCGTCACGTTCTTCAGCAAGCTCGGCGTGCCGTACGTCGGCACGGTGATGAACGTCGTGGTGCTGACCGCCGCGCTGTCGAGCCTGAATTCCGGTCTCTATTCGACGGGCCGCGTGCTGCGCTCGCTCGCGATGGGCGGCTCGGCGCCGCGTTTCGTGTCGCGGATGAACGCGCGCGGCGTGCCGTACGGCGGCATCCTGATCACGGTCGCGATCAACGCGATCGGCGTGCCGCTCAACTACATCGTGCCGGCCCAGGCGTTCGAGATCGTGCTGAACATGGCGTCGCTCGGGATCATCACGACGTGGGGCTTCATCGTGATGTGCCAGATCCTGTTCCGCCGCGCGGTCGATCGCGGCGAGATGAAGGCCGTGTCGTTCCGGATGCCGGGCGCACCATTCACGTCGTGGCTCACGCTCGCTTTCCTGGTCGGCGTGCTGGTGCTGATGGCGTTCGACTATCCGGGCGGCACGTGGACCATCGCGACGATTCCCGTCGTCGTGCTCGCGCTGGTGATCGGCTGGAAGCTGGCGAAACGCGGCGCCGAGCGCGAGCGGGCGGCGGCGATGCCTGCATCCGTGCGTGGCGTGGCGGACCCTGCGCAAAACGCGTGACGTGATGCACCCGGGGGCGCCGGTTCGTTCGCGGGCCGGCGCCCCCGGTACGTTTGGATCAAGTTGGGTTCAACCCGGTGCGCTCACCGACCCATCGGCCGAAATCGCCGGCCATCTCCGCGGTCAGCTCGTGGCCGGCCGCATACAGCCGCGTGTCGTGCGCGACGCCGAGCGCCGTCAGCTTCGCGTCGGCCTTGTCCGCCCACGAGACGGGCAGCTTGTCGTCGAAGCGGCCATGCATCACCAGCGCGTGCAGCGTGCTCAATGCATCGCGCGGCGCGATCAGCGGATCGATTTCCGGCAGGATGCGCCCGCACAGCACGGCGAACGCGCTGACGTCGCCCGGCGACGTGAGGCCGACGCTCGCGCTCATGATGCCGCCCTGACTGAAGCCGGCGATCACGGTCGGCAACGCGGGCGCGGCGCCATCCCGCGCGCGCAGCGCATGCAGCAGCGTGATCAGTTGCACGCGGCTCTCGTCCGCGCGCGCCGCATCGATTTCAGGGCCGTTCGGACCGAAACGCACCGGAAACCACGCATGCTGACTGGGCCCGAACGTCAGCGGGCCGCGCAGGAACGCGATTTCGATGTGCGGATCGATCACGTCGGCCACGTTCAGCAGGTTGGTTTCGTTGCCGCCGACGCCGTGCAGCAGCAACAGGCGGGCGGCGGGGCGGCCGGCGGCCGGGCGTAAACGGTACTGCAGGCCGGAATCGGGATCGGTGGTCAGCGGCAGGACGTCGGTCATCGCGTGGGTCCGGTTGGGGGAGTGATCCGACAGTCTAGAACGCCCGGCGGGGCGAGGTGAATCGCCGGATTGCGATTGATTCTTTCTCGCCAGGAATGAATTGACCGGCTTGAAAGTTTTTTGTCAGAATCGGGTGCGACCACCGACACACCGGGAGATCCGATGAATTCGACGAAAAGATTTGAAGCCGACGATGCCAAAGCTGAACGGCTTCCCAACGACGCGGGATTCGGCGCTCGCGGTTCCCATGAACCTCGTCGCAGCGCAGTGAGCGCGAACGAGCCGGCGCTGGAGCAGTGGGCGTGGCTGGCACCTCTGATCGGACCAATAGACCCGGAGTTTGAAAACGCGCTCGCGTCGCGACCCGCGATTTCAGACGAGAGCGGATGCATTTGACGTTGCGGCAGCAAGCGAATGCGCAAACGTTTTACCGGTATTCGACCGGATTGAATTGTCGGATCGAGAAATAAAAGAATGAATATCCAGATCCGATTTGCCTAGGTCACCGGGCAAGCCGGACGGGACACCCGGGCCAACAGTTAACGGCCCGTCCAATAAGAACTTTAGCCTTTTCTCCCTGCAATTAATCATTGCGATTTCCTCAATGGCCGATTGATTTTCGGTCATCGGACAGTCATACACCATCCCCGATAATTCGGCGCTCACATTCTTTCAATAGACCAAAGGGCGATCGAACCCGGATCGCTGCGGGGAGCTGTACTCATGACCATCCGTCATCGCATTACGCTGCTAGTCGTCCTGACGTTCTTCGCGCTGTCCGCGATCGGCATCTACGCCGTGTACCAGACGCGCAAGAGCGCATCCGAGGTGCGTCAGGTCACCCAGGGAATCGTGCCGAGCGCGCTCGCGTCGGCGGATCTCGTCGCCGATGTGAAGAACATCCAGATCGCGACGATGACGCTCGTCTACGCGCCCGACGCGAACACCGCCGCCCAGGCGCGCGACGAGCTGAAGGCGAAGCAGGCCGCGCTGCGCGCCGCACTCGACGCGCAGGCGAAATCGGCGGTCGGCCAGGCGCAGGTCGGGCTCGTCGCGCAGGCGAAGGACAGCGCCGCGAACTATTTCGCGGCGATCGCCGACACCGTGAAGATGAAGACGGACGGCAAGGCCGAGATGGCGCAGGCCTACCTGTTCGCGAACGTCGCGCAGTATCGCGATGAACTCGAAAGCATCGTCGACACGCTGCGCGTCGAGAAGAACCGCCAGAAGGACGACGCGATCGGCGCGCTGAACGGGATGCTCGCGACCACGGCGACCGCGATCGCGGGCGTCGCCGGCACGGTGATCGTGCTGCTGACCGCGCTCGGCTTCGTGCTGTATCGCCAGATCACGCGCCCGCTGATCGGGATGCAGACGGCGATGAGCGAGATCGCGACGAGCCAGGATTTCACGCGCCGCGTGCCGGTGGGCCGGATGGACGAGATCGGCCATTCGATCGTCGCGTTCAACGGGATGATCGGGAAGATCCAGGAGAACGCCGCGCAACTGAAGCAGAAGACGGCCGACATCCAGGCGATGCTGCAGAACATGCAGCAGGGCATCCTGACCGTCGTCGAGGGCGGCGTCGTGCACGCGGAGTATTCGGCGTACCTCGAAACCATCTTCGAGACGAACGACATCGCCGGCCGCGACCTGATGGCGCTCGTGTTCGACGATTCGGCGATCGGCGCCGACGCGCGCTCGCAGGTCGACGCGGCCGTGCACGCGTGCCTCGGCGAGGATAGCATGAACTTCGGGTTCAACGAACACCTGCTCGTCAACGAAGTCGCGAAGCGGATGCCGGACGGCCGCGAGAAGTGGCTCGACCTGAGCTGGTCGGCGATCACCGACGAGACCGACACGGTGGTGCGCCTGATGCTGTGCGTGCGCGACGTGACCGAGATCCGCGAGCTGACCGCGCAGGCCGGCGAACAGCAGCGCCGCCTCGAGATGATCGGCGAGATTCTGTCGATCAGCCAGGACAAGTTCCACGACTTCGTGCACAGCGCGAAGGGCTTCCTCAGCGAGAACGAGAGGATGATTCGCCAGCACGAGCGCGTCGATCATTCGATCGTCGCGGCGCTGTTCCGCAACATGCATACGATCAAGGGCAATGCGCGCACGTACAGCCTTCAGCATCTGACTAACATCGTCCACGAAGCGGAGCAGGCGTACGAATCGCTGCGCCGCGCGGACAGCGGCCCCGAGTGGAACCGCGACGCGCTGATGGAGGATCTGGCGCGCGTACGCGAGGCCGTCGACCACTACGCGACGATCAACGCGGTCACGCTCGGCCGTAGCGGCGAGCCGGCGCAGAACGGCGCCGATTTCCTGATGGTCGAGCGTGCGCACATCAGCGAGAGCCTGCGGGTGCTGGATGGCGCCGATCCGGCCAACGCGTCCGACTGGCACGCGGCGCGCGATGCGGTGCGCCGCATGCTGAGCCAGCTCGGCACGCAAGGGATCGGCGAAGCGCTCGGCGGCGTGATCGAATCGCTGCCGTCGCTCGCGGCCGAGCTTGGCAAGCCGGCGCCCGTCGTGCATATCGACAGCCACGGCCAGCGCGTGCGCAGCGAGATCGTCGCGACGCTGAAGAACGTGTTCATGCACCTGCTGCGCAATGCGATCGACCACGGGATCGAGTCATCCGACGCGCGGCGCGCGGCCGGCAAGCCGGCATCCGGCACGATCGACATCGCGGTCGGCGTGGGCGGCGGCGAACTGTGGTTCGTGCTCGCCGACGACGGCCGCGGCCTCGCGCTCGACCGGATTCGCGGCATCGCGCGCGAGCGCGGCTGGATCGATGCCGCAAGCGAAGCGGCGTTGTCCGACGAGGACGTCGCCGAGCTGATCTTCCGGCCGGGCTTCTCGACCGCGCAGACGGTGACCGAAGTATCGGGGCGCGGCGTCGGCATGGACGCGGTGCGCAATTTCCTGAAGCGCGACGGCGGCGATATCGCGCTGCGCTTCACCGACGATCGCGTCGGTGCCCCGTATCGCGCGTTCGAGACGATCGTGTCGCTGCCCGCGCGCTTCGCGGCGGACGGCGCCGCGCCCGGCACGGGGCACGCGCAACGCACACGCGTCGCGGATATCGACGCAGCGGAGTGACGGCGTGATCGTGCAGGCGTGGATGACTCAGATGGCCGCCGCGCTGGCGGGCGGCGTGATCGTCGCGATGGCGGCGGCGATCGTGTTTCGTGCGATGCGCCAACGGCTCGTCGCGACGCTGGCGCGCGAGGCCGACGCGTTGCACGACGCGCTCGACGCAGCCGCCGCACGCGCAGATGACGCGGCGTCCGCGCATGCGGAAGCGGCCGACGCATGGGCGCAACGCGAGGCGCAGCTCGGGGAGGCGCTGACGCGCGAGACCTCGACCAACGGCGCGCAGCGCGACGCGTTGCAGGCGCTGTCGGCCGACCGCGCGGCGCTCGCGCAGCATGCGATGAAGATCGCCGACGAAGCCGCGCGCCTGCGCGGGCTGGCCGCCACGTTCGAGCGCTGGCACGAACAGATGATCTCGCTGACCACGCAGAACCAGGACATGCGCGCGAAGAACCAGGAACTGTCGGCGATCGTCGCGCACGTGTCGATCGTGTCGCTGAACGCGTCGATCGAGGCGGCGCGCGCGGGCGCGGCCGGGCGCGGTTTCTCGATCGTCGCGAGCGAGGTGCGCGGGCTGGCCGCGCGCTCGCAGCAATTGTCGAACAGCTATCGCGACAGCCTGAACCGCAACGATCTCGTGACGGCCGCGACGTTCCAGGACATCCAGGCCGGCGGCAAGATGATCACGGCCGCGCTCGCGACCGTCGAGACGCTGGCCGGGCAACTGCATGCGCGGATCGAAGGAGAGGCCGCGTGATCAGCGCGCAGGCGAGGGCGGGTTTCGAGCGGATCTTCTTCGATGCCGCGCGCACGCGGCTCGCCGCCGGCGGCGCGTGCGACATCCGGCCGGCCGCCGGTCACGACCCCGACGCGCCCGATCGGGGGCACGCGAAGCCGCGATCGAAGCCGAAGGTGCCCGAGTATGTGGTCGTGCTGACGATCTCGGCGCTGCATTTCCGCCTGCTGCTCGCGCTGCGTTTCAGCGACGACGACGCGACGCGCCGCCATTTCGCCGGCGCGACGGCGGGCACGAACAGCCAGCGGCCGCTGACCGACGCGTTCATGGAAGTCGCGAACCTGTGTTGCGGCGCGATCAACCAGGCATTGACCACGCCGTTTCCCGATCTCGGGATGTCGACGCCTTACCTGCTGAGCGGCGCGAGCGTCGACTACCTGCATGCGCTCGCACCCGATTACGTGGCCGCGTACGACCTGACGCTCGACGGCGACGTGCGGGTCGGCGCGACGCTGTGCGTGTGCGCGAACGCGCCGGTCGATTTCCACGTGCCGGAAACGGCCGCGGTGGACACCGGCGGCGAGCTCGAACTGTTCTGACCGACCATCAGGAATCGATGAGATGACCGAAGACCAACCCGTCAGCAAGGTGCTCGTGCTCGATGACAGCCGCGTGCACGCCGATGCGATCAAGCGTTTCTGCGACGCCCACAACCTGGTCGGCCTGACCGTGCGGCGCAGCCGGCTGCTGAAGGTGCTGCGCTCGAACATCGACCTCGGCGCGATCCTGCTGGCCGAGGATTACGGCGGCTCGCCAGTCGAGAGCGCGATCATCGCGACGCAGATCGACGCGCTGCGCCCGGAACTGCCGATCATCCTGCGCCGCGAATCGCTGGCGTCGCGCGACGGGCTGCCCGATGTACTCGCGCGGGTCGCGTGCGCGGCCTACGTCGCCGACGACATGACGCCGCTCGCGCGCGCGATCGACGAATACCTGTTCAGCCGCGACTACCCGAACGCGCTGGTGCGCGGCATCTCGGAGATCACCGAGGCGCGCATCGACAGCCTGTTCCCGGGGATGACGATCGAGCACGACACGCCGTGCATCGTGCGCGACCAGATCATCTTCGGCGAGGTGTTCAGCCTGATCGCGCTCGAAAGCGCATGGTGCCGCGGCTACATGCTGCTGCAGACGAGCGAGCAGCCGCTGCTCGACATGCTCGGCGGCACGCGCGACGGCGGCCGCGCGCCGGATTTCCGCGACGTGAACAGCGTGCTCGGCGAGCTGACCAACCTCGTGTGGGGCGCGTTCAAGAACCGCTATCTCGGCGACGCCGAGGCGCTGGCGCGCCATCCGGTGCAGGTGCCGCTCGTCGTCAATCACAAGCAGAAGTTCATCTCGTTCGGCGGCGACTGTCCGCAGCTCTGTTTCAAGTACCGGATGACCGATCCGGCATCGGGGCGTTCGGTCCGTCTCGACCAGCGTTTCGTGTTCAGCCTGAGCTGGTCGCCGGAGGATTTCCGCGAATCGGTGCAGGACGTCGGGCCGATGGTCGAGGCGGGCGAACTCGAACTGTTTTGAATGTTGAAGTCAGCAACGACGAAAGGGGAATACGACATGGCAAAGATTCTGGTGGTCGACGATTCGGGCACGGTGCGCGACGAAGTGGCAGGCTTCCTGCGCAATCACGGGCTCGACGTCGCGACGGCCGTCGACGGCAAGGACGGGCTCGCGAAGCTCAAGGCGACGCCCGGCGTGCGTCTCGTGATCAGCGACGTGAACATGCCGAACATGGACGGCCTGACGATGGTCGAGAAGATTCGCGGCGAACTGGCGAACACGGCGGTCAACGTCGTGATGCTGACGACCGAAAGCAGCCCGGCGATGAAGGAGCGTGGCAAGGCCGCCGGCGTGAAGGGCTGGATCGTGAAACCGTTCAAGGGCGACGCGGTGCTCGACGCGCTGAAGAAGCTCGCGGGCTGACGCGCGCGGCCGGCGAGCCGCTTGCGGACGCAATTTACAGCGTGCCGGGATGTCCGTATCCTGCCGGATGCCGAGGGCGGCGTGGCGGCGCATCGTGTGCCGCGCGCCCGGCATTGACGAACATCAGGAGCGGAACGAAGCAGATGGCATCCGAAATCGGGCGACCCGCTGCGCAGCACATCGAGTGGCGGATCGCGAAGGGCATCGTTTTTACCATCGTGGGCACGTGCATGCTGATCGGCGTCGCGCTGTATGCGCAGTCGACACGCGAATTCCTGCGAACGTCGGTCGTCGTGCCGGGGCGCGTGCTCAAGCTGAACGCGGGTCCGCATCATCCGGAGATCGCGTTCACGACGCTCGCGGGCGAGCACGTCGAATATGCGCAGGGCGGCGCCGTCAGCGTCGAGGACGGCGCGACGGTCGAAGTGCGCTATGCGCCGGACGCGCCGAGGACGACCGCGCGGATGAACACGTTCGGCGCGATCTGGGGCGATGTGCTGGCGTTCGGCGTGATGGGCGCGGTCTTTTTCGTCGGCGGGGTCGGTCAGTTGCGGTCGGGCGTTCGCATGTGGCGCAGCGGGCGCAAGCGGACGTGACCGCCCGCTGCGCGCTGAAACTTGTCGCACCCGGCAAGTAGAACATCATGGCGCTCACATGGCACGGCGGGCCGATCCGGTCGTCACGCACACGATTGCATGTGCGGCGTCGCAGTACGTTGCCTCGTTACTTCACAGGACATTCCAGCATGACAATTCGCTTGATGCCGTGGCTCATCGCGATCGGCGCCGCATTCGCGGGCTTCCCCGCGCACGCGGCCGGTACCGCGCATTCGCTCGACCAAGTGCCCGGGAAGCTCGGTTCGCCCGAAGCCCGTGCCGCGTATGCGCGCGACATGAGCGGCGCGGAAGCGGACGGTTTCGGCGTGCACCTGCCGCCCGGCTTCACGAAGGAGGGGCTGGCGGCGCAGCTTGCCCCGGGCCAGCCGCTTGCGCGTGTCGTGCTGGTCGGCGCGAAACCGTGGCCGCAACGCCCCGGGGCGTTCGTCGCGATCGTGTGCGTGGCACCGACCGACGAGATTGCGCGCGAGGTGCTGCGATTCCGTGCGCCCACCGATTGCGAAGGCTTCGAGAGCCGCGCCGAGGCCGATGACCGGAAGGAATTCGTCTGGCTGGGCGTGTTCGAACGCGGTACGGACGGCGTGCCGCGCCTCGTCGCGCGGACCGAACAGCCGCTCGAACAGGCGATCGACTGGAGCGACACGAATCTCGACAGTCCCGACTACATCGAGCAGACGAAGCAGTCGCGTGATGTCGCGTTACGGCCCGAGCGGTGGTCGCGGTTCGATCTCGCGCCGTATACGCTGCGGGCGGGCGATGCCGCGTTCGGGGTGCGGGCGGGCTGGTCGATCGGCTATGCGGGCGGTGGTGCGTCGTTCGAGGCGCTGTACCTGTTCCGGATCGACGGCAAGACGCTGCGCGTCGTGTTCGCGCAGCCGATGATGTTTTACCGGGATATTGCCGGCGATTGGCATCGCGACGGCACGCGCGATCACGACATCACGGAAGGCAGCAATGCGCTGAGCGTGCTGTCGACGTCGACGGATGGCTTCCACGACTTGCAGTTGCGAGAGCGCGGCGGCAAATGGCGCCGGACGTTTCGCTGGTCTGCTGCCGATGGCGAGTACCAGCCGCGCTGACGCACCGGCCCGTTAGCGGCCCGCCGCCGTCGCGAATTCGTCGACGACGGCTTCGATCACCGCCTGCACGCGTGCGGTCTTGTAGAGATCGGCATGCGCGACGAGCCACACGTCGAAATGATTGCACCGCTGCGGCATGAGCCGCACTAGATCCGGCTCGGTGTCGGCGCGGAAGCACGGCAGCTCCGCAATGCCGAGCCCGGCCAGTGCGGCTTCCACCAGCATCATCGTCGACGAGGTCTGGAACATCACGCGGCCGCGTGAAGTCGGTTCGCCGCACAGCGCGTCCCACATCGTCGGCACCACCGGTTGCTGATACATCACCAGATCGTGCCCGTCGAACGCGCTGCCCGCGACCGGTTCGCCCCGTTCGGCCAGATAGCGGCGTGACGCATAGATGCCCGTTTCGAGATGCCCGAGCCGCCTGACGATCAGGTCCGGCGATTCCGGCCGCAACGTGCGAATCGCGAGATCCGCTTCGCGGCGCGTGAGGTTGGTGATTTGCGCCGACGTCACGCACACGACGTCGATGCCGGCATGCCTGCGCCGCAAGTTGGCGATTGCGGGCACGACGAAACGCTTGCCGAGCGTGTCGGTCGTGGCGATGCGCACGGACCCGGCCAGTTGCTCGTCGAGCCCCATCACGCGGCGTTCGATCGTCAGCGATGCGCGTTCCATCGTTTCGGCCGGTTCGAGCAGCGCTTCGCCGGCGGTCGTCAGCACATAGAGGGATGGCGTGCGCAGAAACAGCCGGGCAGACAGTTCGTCCTCGAGCGCGGCGATCCGCCGCCCGACCGTTGCCTGATCGACGTTCAGCTGCGCCGCGGCGCCGCGCAGCGTGCCGGTGCGCGCCAGCGCGAGGAAGAAGCGGGCGTTGTCCCAGTTCATACGGATCGATTGTGTCATCGGGCAAGCGGCGGCGGACGGGAATCGGTGATGCAGATCTGCATCAGGCCAATGCGAAATTATCACTTTTCCGCATCGCGCGCCGGGTCCTAGACTCCGGGCATCTGCCTGGAGGTGTCATGTCCGATTGCCATTCCGTTTCCGTCCCCGTTTCCACCGTTCCGCTGGCCGCGCCGGGCCGCCCGACGGCGCGCGAGCAGCGCCTGACGCTGGCGCTCGTCGCGATCGGCATGTTCATGGCGGTGCTCGATTCGACGATCGTCAACGTGGCGCTGCCGGCAATGCGCACGAGCCTCGGCGCGACGGTCGCGGAACTCGCGTGGATCGTCGACGCGTATACGCTCAGCTTCGCCGCGCTGATCCTCGCGGGCGGCGCGCTGTCCGACCGGTTCGGCGCGAAGCGCGTGTATCTCGCCGGGCTGGCGCTGTTCGTCGGTGCATCGGCGGCGTGCGGCGTCGCGTCGTCGGTGGCGCTCCTGGTGGCCGCGCGTTTCGCGCAGGGCATGGGCGCCGCGCTGTTCTTGCCCGCGTCGCTCGCGATCGTGCGCAGCACCTTCGACGTGCCGGCCGAACGGGCGCGGGCGATCGCGGTGTGGGCCGGCATCGCGTCGGTCGCGGTCGCCGTGGGGCCGGTGCTTGGCGGGCTCCTCGTCGACGATTTCGGCTGGCGCAGCGCGTTCCTGATCAACGTGCCGACTGGTGCGGTCGCCTTTGCCGGCGCGGCGGCGCTGGTTCGGGCAGCGGCCGCGCGGGAGGTGCGCCAGTTCGACTGGGTCGGCCAGTGCGTCGGTGCGGCGGCGCTCGGCGCGCTGTGTTTCGCGGTGATCGAATTGCCCACGCGCGGCGCCGGCGCCACCGAGGTCCGGTGCGCGCTGCTGATCGCCGTGCTCGCGGCCGCCGTGCTGGTCGCCGTCGAGCGGCGTGCCCGTCATCCGATGGTGCCGCTCGCGTGGTTTCGCAATCGCGTGTTCGTCGCGATGAACCTGATGGGCAGTCTCGTCTATGTCGGCTACTTCGGGCTGCTGTTCGTGCTGAGCCTGTACCTGCACGGACGCTTCGGCATGAGCGCGCGGCAGATCGGGCTGACGTTGTTGCCGTTCGCGCTGAGCCTGTCGCTCGGCAATCTGCTGTCGGGAAAACTGCATGGCCGGGTTCGCCCCGTCACGCTGATGGCGAACGGCCTCGCGATGGCGGCGCTGGCCGTTCCGGCGATCGCGCTTGCGCTCGCGCTGCGTGCGCCGTGGCTAGTGGTCTGGATGGCCATGGCCGCATTCGGTACCGGCACCGCGCTGTCGGTGGCGCCGATGATCGCGACGGTGCTCGAACAGGTGCCTGCCGACGCGGCAGGTGTGGCATCCGGATTCCTCAACGCGGCGCGTCAGGCCGGCAGCCTGCTCGGCGTGGCCATCGCAGGCGCCGCGACGATCCTGTTGCCGGATCTGACCGATGCGCTGTGGGCGGTCGCGGCGCTCGGGGGCGTCGCCTACGCGATCGCCGCGCTGGCGGCGAGGGCGGCCGGCCGTGCGGAAGCCGCGCAACGGGGGCATTGACGCTCGCGCGGCATCGCGCGTTGCGCCGTGGCCGGCAGGCCGCCACGCACGCGCATGCGGCGGCGCGGCTGGACGCCGTGCGGAATGTGGAGGACCATTTCCTCGACATGCCGCGAGCGGGCGGGCGCGATGGACGCTCGTTCGCCTCGCCGCGAAACCTGCCGAACCCCGTCGAGCGGAACACCATGGAACCCATTCACGAGACTGCCGAGCCGATCCTGCTGCGCGACGCGCACGACGGCGTCGTCACGCTGCGCCTGAATCGCCCGCAGCAGTTCAACGCGTTGTCCGAAGCGATGCTCGCGGCCCTGCACGATGCGTTCGACACGCTGGCGGCCGATCCGCACGTGCGCTGCGTCGTGCTGGCCGCCGAAGGCAAGGCGTTCTGCGCCGGGCACGACTTGCGACAGATGCGCGGCAAGCCCGAACTCGACTACTACCGCACGCTGTTCGCGCAGTGCAGCCGCGTGATGCTCGCGATGCGCGCGTTGCCGGTGCCGGTGATCGCGCGCGTGCACGGCATCGCGACGGCGGCCGGCTGCCAGCTCGTCGCCGCGTGCGACCTCGCGATCGCGGCCGATACCGCGCGCTTCGCGGTATCCGGCATCAACGTGGGGCTGTTCTGCTCGACGCCCGCCGTCGCGTTGAGCCGCAACGTCACGGCCAAGCGCGCGTTCGACATGCTGATGACCGGGCGCTTCGTCGATGCGGCGACGGCCGCCGCGTGGGGGCTCGTCAACGAAGCCGTGCCCGAGGACGCGCTCGATGCGGCCGTCGCGCGCAAGGTCGCGGAGATCGTCGCGAAGAGCCCCGCCGCGGTGCGTTATGGCAAGCAGATGTTCTATCGTCAGCGCGAGTTGCCGCTCGACGAAGCCTATGCGTATGCGGGCGACGTGATGGCGCGCAACATGATGGAAGAGGATGCGGGCGAGGGGATCGACGCGTTCCTCGAGAAGCGGAAGCCGACGTGGCGTTCGTGATGCGTTGACGGAGGCGGGCGGGGAGCGCGTCGTATCGCGTCGTTGTGAGCAACGCGCAACGACGTATCGCATCGTCGCTGGTGCGCGTCGGCGGGGCGCCATAAACGCAGACAGGCCGCCAAGGCAGCCCGCAGGTAAGTACACGGTATGCGCGGCGACGCGGTTGCGCACCGCCGCACTGCAGCAGCGACGCCGGTCAGCGCCCGTAGCTGCCCGTCCGCAGCGCTGGCTGCACGCTCGCCGCACCGGGCGGCACGATCACGACCGGCACGCGGCGCGCGAGCGCGCACATCAGCTCATAGCCGATCGTGCCGCTGGCTTCCGCAACATCGTCCACCTTCACCTGGTCGCCCCACAGCTCGACGCGCGAGCCGATGCCCGCGTTCGGGCACGGCGTCAGGTCGACGGTCAGCATGTCCATCGACACGCGGCCGACGACGCGCGTCATCACGCCGTCCACCGCGATCGGCGTACCGGTCGGCGCGTGGCGCGGATAGCCGTCTGCGTAGCCGCATGCGACCACGCCGATCCGCATCGGCCGGTCGGCCGTGAAGCGGCGGCCGTAGCCGACCGTTTCGTCGGGCGCGAGCGTCTGCACGCCGATGATCTTGCTGCTCAGCGTCATCGCGGCCATCAGCGGCGTGTCGGCGATATGCCGCGCCGCGCCGGTCGGCGACGCGCCGTACAGGATCGTGCCGGGTCGCACCCAGTCGCGGTGCGCGCGCGGATGCCACAGCACGGCCGCCGAATTCGACACCGAGCGCTCGCCCGGAATCCCGGCCGTGGTCGCGTCGAACTGGTCGAGTTGCCAGTCGACCTCGCCTTCGTCGGCGTTCGCGAAATGCATCATCAGCGTGATCTTGCCGATCGACGGCGCACTCGCCGCGCGTTCCCACGCGGCGCGGAACGCGGCCGGCCGGTAGCCGAGCCGGTTCATGCCGGAATTCATCTTGAGCTGGATGTCGATCGGCTGCCGCGGCTTCGCGGCGATCAGCAGGTCGAGCTGTTCGTCGCAATGCACGGCGACCGTCAGCCGGTGGTGATCGGCCAGCTCGACGTCGGCCGGCTCGAAGACGCCTTCGAGCAGCAGCACGGGCTTGTCCCAGCCGAGTTCGCGCACGCGCACGGCTTCGTCGAGATCGAGCAGCGCGATGCCGTCGGCGGCCGCGAGGCCCGGGTAGATCCGTTCGATGCCGTGGCCGTACGCGTTGGCCTTGATCACGGCCCACACGCGCGATTGCGCGGCGGTGCGGCGGATGAAGTCGAGGTTGTGGCGGACGGCGTCGGGGCGGATATGGGCGACGATGGGACGGGGCATGGCAAGGGCTCGGGTCGGATGTCGTTCGGCGCACGGCGGCGCGGAGGGAAACGGGCCGGCTGGCGCGATGGCGCGTCAAGCCAGTGTCGAGCGCTATCTTATTGGTGTTCGACCAGTTTTAATTAACGTATTTGTCGACGATTTGGTGGAAATTTTGGTGTCGTCGCGGCCCGGGCGCCTTCCCCGGCGGCCTGCGCGGCCGAGTCTCCCATCTAGAAAACCGGTGCCCGAACGGCACGGCGCAATGCTAAGCTCTCGGCGATCTTGTCATTGATCAATGTAATCATAACGGAGGAGACTTTGATGACGACGTCCCAGCTGTGCCTGTTCATCGTGGCGCTGTTGCCGTTCCCGATGACGTTTCTCGCCAAGGCCCGCAAGGGGTACGACAACTGCGCGCCGCGCGACTACCTGGCGAAGCTCGAAGGCTGGCGGGCCCGCGCCCAGGCCGCCCATCAGAATGCGTGGGAAGCGCTCGCGCTGTTCACCGCCGCGCTGGTGGTGGCGTGGCACAACGGCGCGAACGTGCATCGCGTCGACCAGCTCGCGATGGCGTTCGTCGCGATCCGCATCGTCTATGCGTTGATGTACCTGCTGAACTGGGCGTCGCTGCGTTCGCTCGTGTGGTTCGGCGGCATGGCGTGCATCGTCGCGCTGTTCTTCGCCACACCGTAAGCGGCCTGGCATGCCGGCTCTCGTCAGGCGCCGCCCGCGCCTCGTGCGTGACTGTCATTGGATGCGGGCGCAACCTTCTTCGAGACGAACGGCGGCGCGTCCGCTTCGCTGCGCAGGAACGCGATCAACGGATCGAGCAGCCGGTGTCGCGTCGACGGATGGCGGCGTAACACGAAGCGCCATGACGCATCGCGCGAGAGGCCCGGCACCAGCGGCACCAGACGCCCGCTGCGCAGTTCGGGCTCGATCAGCGGCACGCGGCCGAGCGCAATGCCCGCGCCGCCGACGGCCGCGCCGATCACCTGGCTGAAACTGCTGTAACGGACGATCTTCGTGTCGAAGTCGTCCGGCAAGCCGAAATGCACCGCCCAGTTGCGCCAGTCGATCTCGGGGCTGTCCTCGTGCATCTCCTGCAGCAGCCGCGAGCGGCAGACGTACCCCGATGCGTACGGAAACAGCTCGGGGCTGCAGACCGGAAACACGGTTTCCCGCATCAGCACGTCGTCGTCGGCGCGCAGCCGGTGCGCGGGCACGTGCACGATCGCGAGGTCGACGCCGCTGCGCGCGAAATCCGGCTCGTCGTCGAGCACCACCGCATGCAGCGGGGTATCGGGATGAAGCGACGAGAATTCCGCCAGCCGGCGTGCGAGCCACATCGACGAAAACGGCGCGTTGGCGGATACGGTGAGCCGTTGCGCGGTGCCGCGAATCTCGGCGCACGCGTCGTTGAGACGCGACAGCGCATCGCTGACGGCCGGCAGCAGGCGCGTACCGGCCGGCGTGAGGCTGATGCCGCCGAGCCCCGTGCTGCGTTCGAGCAGCCTTGCACCCAGCGATTCCTCGAGCGAACGGATCTGGTGGCTGACCGCGCTGGTCGACACGTTCAGCTCGACCGCCGCGCGCGCGAACCCGCCGAGGCGGACGGCCGCCTCGAAAGCACGCAGTGCGCTGAGGGGAGGAAGGTGCGACATGCGGGGTATTGTAGTTGACTCAACACCCGTTGAAAAATCATCTTTTGCCGCGCGCGGGCGGCGCGGGTAGCCTCGATCCGGTCAAGAAAAACGCAACGAAACACCGACTGGAGGCTTCATGTATTTCGACCGACGACTATGGGCAATGATGGCGGGATTGCGCTGGCGGGTGGCGGCGGCCGTCGCGCTCGGGCTGCTCGCGATGGGTGTCGGCATCCTCCGCTTCGTATTCCTCGGCCGCGTGCTGGCGCTGGTTTTTTCCGGCGCGCCGGCGCGCAGCATCGGCGAAGCCGTCGTTGCAACGGCGGCCTGTGTGCTGTTGCGTGCGTGGCTCGATCATCGCCGCACGGTGCTTGCGCAGCACACGGCCGGCCGCGTGCAAGCCACGCTGCGCGCGCGGCTGTTCGACCGGATCGCCGCGCTCGGCCCCGCATGGTTCAGCGGCGAACGCACGGGCGGCGTGATGCTGGCCGTCGTCGACGGCGTCGAGCAGTTGCAGACCTTCTTCGGCGTCTACCTGCCGCAACTCGTGATCGCCGCGTGCGCGCCGCTGATGATCTTCGCGGTGCTCGCGTGGTGGGACGTGCCGACGGCCGCGGTCCTGCTGGTCGCGGCGCTCGTCACGCTCGCGCTGCCGCAGCTCGTGCATCGTGCGGACAAGCGCGCGGCGCTCGCCCGTTCGGCCGCGTTCAAGGCGTTCGGCGAGGAGTTTCTCGACGCGGTGCAGGGCCTGCCGACGCTGAAGGCGTTCGGGCAGAGCACCGCGTTCGGCGCGAAGCTGGCCGCGAAGGCGCGGGCGCTGTCGGACAGCACGTTCTGGGTGCTCGCGCTCGGGCTGCTGACGCGGCTCTTCACGGATCTGGGCACCGGCCTCGGCGCGGCCGCGGCGATCGCGGTAGGCGCGTGGCGCGTGCGGCACGGCGACATGAGCCTCGAAGCGCTGCTGATCGTGCTGATGGCCGGCAGCGAGATCTTCCGGCCGCTGCGCGACCTGCGCGCGGTGCTGCATCAGGGGATGATCGGCCAGTCGGCGGCGAATGCGATCCATGCGCTGCTCGACGCGGGCAGCCATGCCCCTTCCGTCGACGCACCGCGCGTACCCGGCCTGCGGCCGGAGATCGCGTTCGATCACGTCAGCTTCGCGTATCCGGGGCGCCGCGCGGATGCCCATGCGGCGTTGAGCTTCACCGTGCGCGAGGGTGAGACGGTCGCGATCGTCGGGCCGAGCGGGGCCGGCAAGTCGACCATCGTGCGCCTGCTGCTGCGCCAGCACGACGCGCAGGGCGGCGCGGTCCGGATCGGCGGCCACGATGTGCGCACGCTCGATGCCGACCAGGTGCGCGAGATGATCGCGGTCGTCGCGCAGGATGCGACGCTGTTCGACGGCAGCGTCGCCGACAATCTGCGGCTCGGTCGCCCGGACGCGAGCGACGCGGACATGATCGCTGCCGCGCGCGCGGCCAATGCGCACGACTTTATCTCGGCGCTGCCCGACGGCTACGCGACGCGCATCGGCGAACGCGGGCTCATGCTGTCGGGCGGCCAGCGCCAGCGCATCGCGATCGCCCGCGCGCTGCTGCGCGATGCGCCGATCCTGTTGCTCGACGAGGCGCTGTCGTCGGTCGATGCGGAAAACGAAGCGCTGATCCAGCAGGCGCTCGACCGGCTCACGCGCGGGCGCACGACGCTCGTGCTCGCGCACCGGCTGTCCAGCGTGATCGGCGCCGATCGCATCCTGGTGCTCGACCAGGGGCAGGTGGTCGACGAAGGGACGCATGCGGCGCTGATCGCGCGCGACGGCCCGTATCGCCGGCTGATGGGGCCGCAACTGGAAGCGGTCGCCGAGTCCGTCGGCGCGACGGCGGCGGCGGGCACGACCGCCCGCGCGTCGTCGGGCCCGCAGGTGCGGCCGCTGAACGACGACGCGGCGACGATCGGCTGGCCGGAAACGTTGCAGACCCTGCTGCGCTTCGTGCGTCCGTGGAAGGGCAAGGTGGTGCTGACCGTGCTGTTCGGGATCGGCCGCGTGCTCGCGTTCATCGGCGTCGGCGTGCTCGGCGCGCGGGTGGTCGGCGCGGTGCCGAGCGGTCACGTCGGCACGGGGCTGGTGACCGCGCTGCTCGTGATCGCGCCGGTCGCGGCCGTGCTGCACTGGCTCGAATCGTGGCTCGCGCACGACATGGCGTACCGGCTGCTCGCGGAAATGCGCATCGCGCTGTTCGCGACGCTCGAACGGCTCGCGCCGGCCGGGCTGCTGCGCCGCCGTTCCGGCGATCTCGTGTCGCTCGCGACGCAGGACGTCGAGACCGTCGAATATTTCTATGCGCATACGCTGGCGCCCGCGTTCGTCGCGGTGCTCGTGCCGGCCGGCGTGCTGGTGCTGCTCGCGTCGGTCGCATGGCCGCTCGCGCTCGTGCTGCTGCCGTTCCTGCTGTGGGCTGGGCTCGCGCCCGTGCTGGCCCGGCGCGACGTCGACCGGCTCGGCACCGGCGCGCGCGACGCGCTCGGCCAACTCGGCGCGCATCTGACCGAAACGATCCAGGGCCTCGCGGAACTGACCGCGTTCCAGGCGATCGCGCGCCGGCGCGCGGCATTCGTGGCCGAAGTCGACGCGTATCGCCGGCAGCGCGCGAAGCTGCTCGACGATCTGTCGACGCAAAGCGCCGCGCTGGAAGTCGCCAGCGGGCTCGGCGGGCTGGCGGTCGCGGCGCTCGGCGCGTGGTGGTGCGCACGCGGCGGGTTCCCGCGCGAGTCGTTGCCGCTGCTGGTGTTGGTCGCGGTGGCCGCGTTCATGCCGGTGGCCGAAATCGGCCAGGTCGCGCGCCAGCTTGCCGACACGATCGCGTCGGCGCGCCGCTTGCGCGCGCTGGAGAAGGAACCCGTGACGGTGACCGACGGTGCGCATGCGATGCCCGGCAATCCGGCGGTGCGGTTCGACGCGGCGTCGTTCACGTATCCGGGGCGCAGCGTGCCCGCGCTCGACCGCGTGAGCTTCGAGGTGCCGCCCGGCAGCACGGTCGCGCTGGTCGGCGCGTCGGGCGCCGGCAAGTCGACGGTCGCGAGCCTGCTGCTGCGTTTCTGGGACCCGCAGCAGGGCCGTGTCACGCTCGGCGGCGTCGATCTGCGCGATCTGCGGCTCGACGACCTGCGGCAGCACATCGCGCTCGTCGCGCAGGACACCTATCTGTTCAACGACACGCTCGAGGCGAACATCCGGCTCGCCGCGAACGACGCGTCGGATGAGGACGTGCAGCGCGCGATCGACCACGCGGCGCTCGGCGATTTCGTCGCGCGACTGCCGGACGGGCTCGCGACGCGCGTCGGCGAGCGCGGCGTGCAGTTGTCGGGCGGCCAGCGCCAGCGTGTGGCGATCGCACGCGCGTTCCTGAAGGATGCGCCGGTGCTGATCCTCGACGAGGCGACGTCGCACCTGGACACGATCAGCGAGCAGCAGATCCGCGCGGCGCTGGAGGACCTGATGACGCAGCGCACGTCGATCATCATCGCGCACCGCCTGTCGACCGTGCGCAATGCCGACCTGATCCTCGTGATGGAGCAGGGCGCCGTGATCGAGGCCGGCCGCCACGCGGAGCTGCTGGCACGGCAGGGCGCGTATGCGCGGCTCGTGTCGCATCAGGCGAGCGGAGTCGCGGCGTGAGCGGCGCGGCATCGGTGCGCCGTCGTTCGGCGATGCCGCGCGAATTCCGCAATCTGCGTTGAGCCGCGCCGGCGGTTGCCGGCCTGGCGCCCACGGTCGTCCCGCCGAGGCGGCTGGTTGAATCGCCGGCCGTCCGCGCAAACCGATGTGCGGGCAGCGATGGCGCGGTCGTCATCCTGCCGCACGCGTTGCGCTGGACGGCCGTCGTGCCGGCCCGCGCCAGCCGCTGCAACCTTCCCTTCAGCCCTTTGCCTCGAGCCCGCCTGCACGCCCGCCCCGTGCATGTCGCCCCCCGCCGCCGCTTTCCTCCGATCTATCCGCGCCGCGCGCCGCGGGTTTGCCTCGATGCATTTATTTGTTGCGGACTTTTTTGTTGTCGTAGTATCGCCATTGACAACACTTGTTGCACTAAGGTCTAATTCAACATCGCATGTTGCGGTGCGGCTTGATGTCGTCGTTCCCCGGCCAGCCGGCCGGTTACATCGCTCAACCATGCGGAGAAATGCCATGAGTCGCCGTTCCTTCCTGAAAGCCGTCGCGGTTGCTGCCGCGCTCGGCGCCAGCCTCGCGCACGCGGACACCAAGACGCTCGTCGTCGGGACCGATACGTCGTTCATGCCGTTCGAGTTCAAGCAGGGCGACAAGTACGTCGGCTTCGATCTCGACCTGTGGGCCGAGATCGCGAAGGACCAGGGCTGGAAATACACGATCCAGCCGATGGATTTCGCGGGCCTGATCCCGGCGCTGCAGACGCAGAACATCGACGTCGCGCTGTCCGGGATGACCATCAAGGAAGAGCGCAAGAAGGCGATCGACTTCTCCGCGCCGTACTACGACAGCGGGCTCGCCGCGATGGTGCAAGCCGGCAATACGTCGATCAAGTCGATCGACGACCTGAACGGCAAGGTGATCGCCGCGAAGACGGGCACCGCGACGATCGACTGGATCAAGGCGCACCTGAAGCCGAAGGAGGTCCGTCAGTTCCCGAACATCGACCAGGCCTATCTCGCGCTGGAAGCCGGCCGCGTCGACGCGGCGATGCACGATACGCCGAACGTGCTGTTCTTCGTGAACAACGAAGGCAAGGGCAAGGTGCAGGTCGCGGGCCAGCCGGTCAGCGGCGACAAGTACGGGATCGGCTTCCCGAAGGGCAGCCCGCTCGTGCCGAAGGTCAATGCGTCGCTCGTGAAGATCAAGGCCGACGGCCGCTACGCGCAGATCTACAAGAAGTGGTTCGGCGCCGAGCCGCCGAAGATGTGAGCGTGACCACGCGCCATGGCGCGGCCGGGTGGCCGCGCCGGTCTTGAATCGAACGGGGAGCGACAAGTGAATTTCGATTGGTCGGCGATCTGGGCGGCGTTGCCGGACCTGATGGACGGGGTCCGGTTGACGGTGTTCATCGCATTACTGGGGCTGGTGGGCGGTTTCATCGTCGGGATGATCGCGGGCATGTTCCGCGCATACGGACCGAAGGCGATGAACGTGCTCGCACAGGTCTATATTGAATTGATCCGCGGCACGCCGATCGTCGTGCAGGTGATGTTCCTGTATTTCGCGCTGCCGCTGCTCGCGCATATCCGCATCGACGGCCTGACGGCCGCGATCATCGCGATCACGGTGAATTCCGGCGCGTATCTCGCGGAAGTGGTGCGCGGCGCGCTGCTGTCGATCCCGAAGGGGCTGACGGAGGCGGGGCTCGCGATGGGCCTGTCGATGCCGCGCGTGCTGCTGAAGATCGTCGGGCCGCTGGCGTTCCGGCGGCTGATTCCGCCGCTCGGCAACCAGTGCATCGTGAGCCTGAAGGACACGTCGCTGTTCATCGTGATCGGCGTGGGCGAACTGACGCGCAAGGGGCAGGAAATCATCGCGGGCAATTTCCAGGCGGTCGAGATCTGGAGTGCGGTGGCCGTCATCTATCTGATACTGACCGGCGCGATGACGCTGACGCTGCGGATCGTCGAGAAGAGGATGCGTATCTTATGAGCATGATCGAATTCCAGAACGTGTCGAAGAGCTTCGGCCACGTGCCGGTGCTGAAGAACATCGACCTGAAGATCGACGCGGGCGAGGTGGTCGTCGTGGTCGGCCCGTCGGGTTCGGGCAAGTCGACGATGCTGCGCTGTATCAACGCGCTCGAGAAAATCACCGGCGGCGAGCTGCTGGTCGACGGCCAGAGCGTGCGCGGCAACGCGACGACGATCCGCAACATCCGGCTCGAAGCCGGCATGGTGTTCCAGCAGTTCAACCTGTTCCCGCAAATGACCGCCCTCGAGAACGTGATGTTCGGGCCGATGCAGGTGCGAGGCGCGTCGCGCGCCGACGCGCGTGACCAGGCGATGGCGCTGCTCGACAAGGTCGGCCTCGAATCGCGCGCGAATCATTACCCGTCGGAGCTGTCGGGCGGCCAGCAGCAGCGCGTCGCGATCGCGCGTGCGCTCGCGATCCGGCCGCGGCTGATGCTGTTCGACGAGCCGACGTCGGCGCTCGATCCGGAACTGCGCCATGAAGTGCTGAAAGTAATGCAGGATCTCGCGACCGAAGGGATGACGATGATCGTCGTCACGCACGAGATCGGCTTCGCGAAGCGGGTCGGCACGCGGCTGCTGTTCATGGATCAGGGCGGCATTGCCGAGGACGGCCATCCGGTCGACCTGATCGACCGGCCGCCGACGCCGCGCCTGAAGGAATTCCTGAAACACGTATCCTGAACGGAACCGAACCCGCCGACATGCCGCTTTCCCTTTCCCCCGTCATCGCCGGCACGCCGTTCGACATCGGCGTGCGCCTGGGCGAGCTTGCCCGCCCGGTATTCGACGCGTACATGCAGCAGAGCAGCGCATGGGAGGCCGTGCGCCGCTGGCGCGGTCATCCGTTCGTCGCGGTGCTGCGGCAGGCCGCGCTTGCCGCGTATCCCGATCTCGTCGCGGAGCTCGACGGCATCGCGGCGGGCATCGGCTGGCCGGCCGAGGACATCTTCCTGTGGAACTGCCGCGGCGAGCTGATCCACAACGCGCCGGACGGCTGCACGACGCTCGCCGCTCGCGAGGCGAACGGCACGCGCTGGATCGCGCACAACGAGGACGGCGATCCGTACCTGCGCGAGCGCTGCCTGCTCGTCGACGTGCAGCCGGTGGGCAAGCCGGGTTTCATCAGTTTCTACTACCCGGGATCGCTGCCGGGCCATACCTTTGCCGCGAACCGCGCGGGCATCGCGCAGGCGATCAACAACCTGCGAATCCGCACGCCGGCGCCGGGCGTGCCGCGCATGATCCTCGCGCGCGCCGTGCTCGACGCGACGTCGCTCGACGCAGCCGCCGACGTGCTGCGATCGCATGCGCGCGCGAGCGGCTTTCATCACACGCTCGGGGCGACCGGCGATGCGCGCTTGCTGAGCATCGAGGCGAGCGTCGCACGCTGCTCGATCGTCGACGTCGCGCGGCTGGCCGGCCATGCGAACCATCTCGTGCATCCCGGCTGCGACGCGGAAGCGCAGATCGTCACGCAGTCGTCGGCCGACCGCCAGCGCCGCGTCGATACGCTGACGCCGGGCATCGATACGATCGACGCAGCCGCGCTGCTGAGCGTGCTCGGCGATCGCGCGCCGGAAGGGCTGCCGATCTACCGCGACGATCCGGCCGATCCCGACGACGAGAACACGCTGGCGACCGCGGTGTTCGAGATTCATGACACCGCGATCGACTTCACTGTCCATCAACACGGCACGCAGCGCTTCGCGACGCGTATCGTGCCGTCCGGACGCGCACACCGCGCATCCTGATCCATGAGGCCACGCATGACGACCGTTTTCCATCGCGCCCCGCGCGCCACCTTGCCCGTTGCCGTCGCAGGCGACGGCATCGAGATCATCGATTCGACCGGCAAACGCTATATCGATGCGTGCGGTGGCGCGGCCGTATCGTGTCTCGGGCACAGCAACCAGCGCGTGATCGACGCGATCAAGCGACAGGCGCAGCAATTGCCTTACGCGCATACGTCGTTCTTCACGACCGACGTGGCCGAGGCACTGGCCGACCGGCTCGTCGACGCCGCGCCGGCCGGGCTCGACCACGTGTACTTCGTGTCGGGCGGCTCGGAGGCGATCGAGGCCGCGCTGAAGCTCGCGCGCCAGTATTTCGTCGAGAAGGGCGAGCCGCAGCGCCGTCATTTCATCGCCCGGCGCCAGAGTTATCACGGCAACACGCTCGGCGCGCTCGCGATCGGCGGCAATGCCTGGCGGCGCGAGCCGTTCCTGCCGCTGCTGATCGAAGCGCACCACGTGAGCCCGTGCTATGCGTACCGCGACCAGCAGGCGGGGGAAACCGACGAAGCGTACGCGCAGCGCCTCGCGGACGAGCTCGAACGGAAGATCGTCGAACTCGGCGCGGAAAACGTCGCGGCGTTCGTCGCGGAAACGGTAGTGGGCGCGACGGCCGGCGCGGTGCCGCCGGTGCGCACGTACCTGAAGAAGATTCGCGCGGTGTGCGACAAGTACGGTGTGCTGCTGATTCTCGACGAGATCATGTCGGGGATGGGGCGCACGGGCTATCTGTATGCATGCGACGAAGACGACGTCGCGCCCGATCTGCTGACGATCGCGAAAGGGCTCGGTGCGGGCTACCAGCCGATCGGTGCGACGCTGGTGAGCGACCGTATCTATCGAACGATCGTCGACGGCTCGGGCTTCTTCCAGCACGGTCACACCTACCTCGGCCACGCGACCGCCTGCGCGGCCGCGCTCGAAGTGCAGCGCGTGATCGCCGAAGACAAGCTGCTTGACAACGTGAAGGCGCGCGGCGAGCAACTGCGTGCGTCGTTGCGCGAGCATTACGGCACGCATCCGCATGTCGGCGACGTGCGCGGCCGCGGGCTGTTCGTCGGCGTCGAGCTCGTGCGCGATCGCGACACCAAGGCGACCTTCGACCCCGCGTTGAAGCTGCATGCGGCGGTCAAGCGCGAAGCGATGCAGCGGGGGTTGATGGTGTATCCGATGGGTGGCACGATCGACGGCGTGCACGGCGACCACATCCTGGTCGCGCCGCCGTTCGTGTGCACCGCGCAGCAGATCGACACGATCGTCGAGCGGCTGTCCGGCGCGATCGGCGCGGCGCTCGCGTCGGCCGGCGCATGAACCCCGATCTCATCGAATCCTCACCATGACAGACAGACTGCCTCCCTTCGACCCCGCATCGGCCACCGACGAACAGAAGGCCGTGCTCGCCGACATCCTCAGCGGCCCGCGCGGCAACCTGAACGGGCCGTTCCTCGGCTGGATCGCGAGCCCCGAGCTGGCCCAGCACGCGCAGAAGCTCGGCGCGTTCTGCCGCTATCGCACGGGGCTGCCGCTGCGCCTGTCGGAGCTCGCGATTCTCGTGACGGCCGCGCGCTGGCGCTCGCAGGCCGAGTGGCACATCCATCATCCGATCGCGCTCGAGGCCGGCGTGCCGGCCGCAACGGCCGACGCGATCCGCCGCGGCGTCGCGCCCGTATTCGAATCGGACGACGATGCGCTGATCCATGCGTTCGCCACCGAGCTGTACGACACGCGCCGCGTGAGCGATGCGACGTTCGCGCGTGCACAGGCGCGCTTCGGCCACGAGACCGTCGTGAATCTCGTCGCGCTGCTCGGCTATTACGCGCTCGTGGCGATGACGCTCAACACGTTCGATATGCGCGCAGACGGACAAACTGATTTGCCGTTTCCGGAATAATCGCTGCCGGCGCGTGCGTCGGTAGCCTGTCGCGCATGCATGCAGATTGCTCGAAAAGCCCGTATATACGGGCTTTTCGGCGTTTTGGCACGGATCGATTGGCCATCTCGTCCGTTGCGAGACCCACACATGCGATCTCACCGTCAGAGCAAGAAATTTTCCCCGTCTCTAGAATTTCTTCAAAAGAGCTATGGGGGAAATATCGATGCGCTGGGTCCTGTTGATCGTGTTCATTGCGTGTGTCGTGTACACGCATCGGCGCGGCAAGGTTCGGCACCGGTTGTTCAGGCAACTCTCCGACCACTCGACCTTTACCGCACCGCTGAACTGCTTTTCGTATGCGTTCTCGTCGGTGCCGACCACGCCGTTTCTCGACACGGAGCACTTTCCGGAGCTCGCGGAGCTGCAGCGCGAATGGCGCACGTTCCGCCGCGAAGCGCTCGCGTTGCGCGATGCGAGCCGGATCAAGGCGTCGGGCGAGTACAACGACATCGGCTTCAATTCGTTCTTTCGCCACGGCTGGAAGCGTTTCTACCTGAAGTGGTACGACGCGCCGCATCCGTCCGCGCAGGCGTTGTGTCCGCGCTCGGTCGAGATCCTGTCGCGGATTCCGTCGATCAAGGCGGCGATGTTCGCGCAGTTGCCGCCGGGCGGGACGCTCGGGCTGCATCGCGATCCGTATGCGGGCTCGTTGCGCTACCACCTCGGGCTCGACACGCCGAACGACGACGCGTGCCGGATCGTCGTCGACGGCGAGTCGTACACATGGCGCGACGGCGAGGCCGTGATGTTCGACGAGACGTACCTGCACTGGGCCGAAAACCGCACCGCCCACGATCGCGTGATCCTGTTCTGCGACATCGATCGCCCGATGAAATATCGCTGGGCGCAGCGCGTCAACGATGCGTTCGGACAACTGCTGATGCGCGCGGCCGCGTCGCCGAACGAAACGGGCGATCGCACGGGCGGGCTCAATCGTGCGTTCCGGTACCTGTATGCGATTCGCCGCGCGGGCAAGCGCTTGAAGGCGTGGAATCGCACCGTGTACTACATCGTCAAGTGGCTGCTGTTCGGCGGGATCGCGGTCGCGATCTTCTGCATCTGACGGGCGCGCGCGGGCGGTTTTTTCCGTCTGACGATAGTGCGGCGCGGCGCCGATGGCCGTGCGCTGTCATCAATGCAACCAAATGTATTCGTACGAGATCAACGCGCATTGGCCGCGTATGATGGCTTGTTCACATCGATATGTCGGTGAGCAAGCATGACGAGTACCCGTAAAACCATGATGATCGCCGGCGGGCTGCTGGTAGCCGCGGCCGGCACCGCGTACGTGATGCTGCTGCGCGCGGACCACCGTGCGATCGAAGACGCCGGCATCGGCGATTCGGCCGCGCCTGTTGCTGCGGCGCCCGCAGGCAACGATCACGCAGTGCAGGGCGCGATCGCGCCGCCGGCACCGGCCGCCGCGACGGCGCCGAAGCAGGCGGCTGCCGCGCCGCCTCCCGCACCAACCACATCCACGCCCGCGCCGGCCGCAACCGCGCGCGTCGACGCCGCGCCTGCACCGGTGCCGGTCGTCAGCGACAAGCCGCAACCGGTGACGAAACCGGCCGCACCACCGCCGAAGGTCAACGTCGTGACGGTGAACCCGGAGGATTCGACCCCTCCGGCGCCGGCCGCGGCTCCGGCCCAGACTGCGGCCGTTCAACGCGCCCAATCGGTCCAACCCGCTCAGTCGGCTGCGCCAGCGCAGGCCACGCAACGCGCACAGGTCACGCAACGCGCGCCGCGCAAGCGCGACGGCCTCGAACGCCACGCCGCCGCTGCCGCGCCGCCGGCCGCGATGAAATCCGAAACGCCGGAGACGGCCGCGCTCGTCAGGGAATCGGCGAAGCTCGACCCGTCGTTGCCGCCGCCGTCGATGTCGTCGATCTCTTCGATGCCGGCGAGCACCGGTTCGTACCGGCAGGGCGGTTCGTCGTCCGGCGCGAATCCGGTGGCGGCCGCGATGACCGAGCAACTGGTCAGGCAGTCGAGCAGTTTCAAGTCGACGGCGCCCGTGCCGGCGGACGGCGGCACGACCACGACCAAGTAACCGCGAATGTATTCGGCATAAAAAGGGCCCCGCACGCCGACCAAAGCATGCGGGGCCAAGAGAGACAAACTATGATGCCGGTGCGTTGACGTCCGTCAGGCGGCGACCGCTTCTTCGGCCTGCGGCTGCGCAGTGGCCGCAGGCGCCGCCACGTCCTGCCGGATCAGGTAATCGAACGCGCCGAGCGACGCCTTCGCCCCTTCGCCGACCGCGATCACGATCTGCTTGAACGGCACCGTCGTCACGTCGCCGGCCGCGAACACGCCCGGCACCGACGTTGCGCCGCGTGCATCGACGACGATCTCGCCGTGCTTCGACAGTTCGACCGTGCCTTTCAGCCATTCGGTGTTCGGCACGAGGCCGATCTGCACGAACACGCCTTCGAGGTCGACGCGCTTCGTTTCACCGGAACGCAAATCCTTGTAGACGAGCCCGTTCAGCTTGCTGCCGTCGCCGGTCAGTTCGGTCGTCTGCGCCTGCGTGACGATCGTCACGTTCGGCAGGCTGCGCAGCTTGCGTTGCAGCACTTCGTCCGCACGCAGTTGCGCGCCGTATTCGATCAGCGTGACTTCCTTCACGATGCCGGCGAGGTCGATCGCGGCCTCGACGCCCGAGTTGCCGCCGCCGACCACCGCGACACGCTTGCCCTTGAACAGCGGGCCGTCGCAGTGCGGGCAGTACGCGACCCCGCGGTTACGGTATTCGCGCTCGCCCGGCACGTTGATTTCGCGCCAGCGTGCGCCGGTCGCGAGGACGATCGTCTTCGCCTTCAGCACCGCGCCGTTCGCGAGGCGGATCTGATGCACGTCGCCCGGAATCAGCGCGTCGGCGCGCTGCACGTCCATGATGTCGACGTCGTACTGCTTCACGTGCTGTTCGAGTGCGGTCGCGAACTTCGGCCCTTCGGTTTCCTGAACCGACACGAAGTTCTCGATCGCCATCGTGTCCAGCACCTGGCCGCCGAAGCGCTCGGCCACGACACCCGTCGCGATGCCCTTGCGTGCCGAGTAGATCGCGGCAGCCGCGCCCGCCGGGCCGCCGCCGACGATCAGCGTGTCGAACACCGGCTTGTTTTCGAGCGACTTCGCCGCGCGTTCGCCGGCGCCCGTATCGAGCTTCGCGAGGATTTCCTTCACGCTGCTGCGGCCCTGGCCGAACGATGCACCGTTCAGGAACATCGTCGGCACGGCCATGATCTGGCGCGACTCGACTTCATCCTGGAACAGCGCGCCGTCGATCGCGACGTGGCGAATGCGCGGGTTGATCAGCGACATCACGTTCAGCGCCTGCACGACTTCCGGGCAGTTCTGGCACGACAGCGAGAAAAACGTTTCGAATGCGTAGTCGCCGTCGAGCGCGCGGATCTGTTCGATCACGTCGTCGTCGAGCTTGATCGGATGGCCGCCCGTCTGCAGCAGTGCGAGCACGAGCGACGTGAATTCATGGCCCATCGGGATGCCGGCGAAGCGGATGCCCGCCGGCTTGCCGGGCTCGCCGATCGAGAACGACGGCTTGCGCTCGGCGTCGTCGCGGCGTTCGGTTACGGTCACGCGATCCGTCAGCGACGCAATCTCGTTCAGCAGTGCCAGCAGTTCCTGCGATTTCGCGCTGTCGTCGAGCGAGGCGACGAGTTCGATCGGGCGCGTGATCTTTTCGAGGTACGCTTTGAGTTGGTTCTTGAGATTGGCGTCGAGCATGGCGTTTCGGATTCCGTATTGATAATGCTGGTCGGGCACGTCGTGCCGGAGGAGGGCGCGGGCCGCGCGAGGCGTGGCCCGCCGTCGCGCGCCTCGGGCGAGGCGCGCGGAGCGATCGTCAGATCTTGCCGATCAGGTCGAGCGACGGGGTCAGCGTTTCCGCACCCGGCGTCCACTTAGCCGGGCACACTTCACCCGGGTGCGCGGCGATGTATTGCGCGGCCTGGACCTTGCGCAGCAGTTCGCCTGCGTCGCGGCCGATACCGTTGTCGTGGATTTCGCACAGCTTGATCTCGCCTTCCGGGTTGATCACGAACGTACCGCGCAGCGCCATCCCTTCTTCCTCGATCAGCACGTCGAAGTTGCGCGACAGCGTGAGCGTCGGGTCGCCGACCAGCGGGTACTTGATCTTGGCGATCGTGTCCGACGTGTCGTGCCATGCCTTGTGCGTGAAGTGCGTGTCGGTCGACACGCCGTAGATTTCGACACCCAGCTTCTGGAATTCCGCGTAACGGTCGGCGAGGTCGCCCAGTTCCGTCGGGCAGACGAACGTGAAGTCGGCCGGGTAGAACACGACGACGGACCACTTGCCCTTGAAGTTCTCTTCCGACACGGGCACGAATTCGCCGTTGTGGTAAGCGGTTGCCTTGAACGGCTTGATTTGGGTGTTGATGATCGGCATCTGGACAATTCCTTTTCGTCAGTGGTGAGTGGAGTGTTGCCAGTATCCGGGTTCACCCTGAGCTTGTGAAATTGCTTGTTTCAATCCGAGGCATCGGGATTTTCTATCTGCTTCCGGCCCTTGATTGGGTGGGGGCGGGGAGGTTTTGACGCGTTGACACGGCTGGGCGCGCGCTCGGCATGAGCGCAAATGGGGGGCGTGCGGCGAGCATCCCGCGTGTTCCAGTTGCAGGAGGAGAGGCTGGTGCGCGTGGACCGAGGCGTGACGGGGGAGGGCACGCGTTCGCGCACGCCGGCTTAGATCTGATATGGCACGCGAACGCCGGGCTCGGAGGCGGGAAAGTCCTTCGTGTTGCGCGATACGAGCAACAGCCCGTTCACTTGTGCTGACGCCCACACGATTGCGTCGGGCAGACGTATGCGGCGTTCCTTGCGAATCGTCACGGCGCGATTCGCCACCGTGCTGTCGAGCGCGATGACATTGAACGACGAGAGCCATGCACGGATGGGGGCCTCGTCACTTGCGGACGCCCCGACGAGGACTTCCATCCACGAGATCATGCTGATTGCGCGATAGTCGTAGCGGCCTAGCTCCGCACGCGCGGATTCCACGCCGCCCAGATAATCGATCAGGATGTTGGTGTCGAAAAGGGCTTTTACCATTCCGAGCGCAATTCCTCTTGATAGGCGAGCCCGTCGACCGTGCGATCTTTCCATAGACCGAAGACGTCGTCGGCAAGCCGGTGCTTGTTCAGGGCAATGTAGGCGTCGATCGCGTCACGAATGATGGCGGCGCGGGGACGGTGTTGAGTCTCGACGATGACGGCCAACTCGTCGAGTTGGCCATCCGACAGATCGACCAGAATCCGGCTCATGGCAACCTCCGATATATGA
Organism: Burkholderia sp. E168m15; assembly: GCF_016586105.1. Taxonomy (NCBI): domain Bacteria; kingdom Pseudomonadati; phylum Pseudomonadota; class Betaproteobacteria; order Burkholderiales; family Burkholderiaceae; genus Burkholderia; species Burkholderia sp. E168m15. The sequence goes on along the minus strand of NZ_BCPO01000152.1, from coordinate 15,315 downwards.
TATGCATATCATATATGCCGCCTTGAAAGCATGCAAGGCTCTTGGGTAGGTCGACGCGGCAAGGTGCCCCGCTCAAATCCCCGCCATCTCCCGCAACCATTCCGCCAGCCGCCGCGCCCCGTCCGGCATGTCCGCGTCCTCGCGCGTGCACAGGTAGTAATCACGCCCGTCGTCCAGCGCGTGATCGGACAGTTGCACCAGCTCGCCGTTCGCCAGTTCGCGCTGGACCAGCGGCGCGCGCAGCAGCGCGGCGCCGAGATCGGCGCGGGCGGCGCTCAGCGTGAGCTGGCCGTCCTCGAACATCGGCCCCACCGCGTGCGATACGTGCCGCACGCCGGCGCCCTGCAGCCAGTTGACCCACGTGCTGCGATCCTCGTCATGCACGAGCGGCGCGCGGGCGAGATCGGCCGGCGTGCGGAACGGCCCGTGACGCTTCAGGAACGACGGGCTGCACATCGGCACCATCGCGCCCGGCAGCAGCCGCTCGCAGCGGTAGCCGGGCCAGTCGCCGGTGCCGAAGCGGATCGACAGATCCGACGCATCGCTTCGGTAGTTGCGGTGATGTGCGTACAGCACCGTGACGTCGACATCGGTGTTGTCGGCCAGGAACGCATGCAGCCGCGGAATGAACCAGCCGATGCCGAGCAGCGGAATCAGGCTGACGGTGATCTGGCGCAGCGACGAACGATCGCGCACGAAGCGTGTGGCGCTGCGCAGCACCGAGAACGCCGCGCTGATCGACCGGTAGTAGTCGCGTCCCTCGTCCGTGAGCGCGAGCAGCCGGCCTTCGCGCACGGTCAGCGGCGTCTGGATGAACGCCTCGAGCAGTTGTAACTGATGGCTGACCGCCGACGGTGTGATGTCGAGTTCGCCCGCCGCCGCGGTGACCGAGCCGAGACGCGCGAATGCTTCGAACGCACGCACCGCGCGCAGCGGCGGATCGTGCGGCAACTGTTCGATATTTTTCATGTATCGAATTTTATCGAAAAATCAGAGTAAGCGACAACATAAAAATACCCTTTATTTACAGTGATGTGCGTTAATGTGTCGGGAACGGCATAAGCATCCAATAATTGGGTATTTGGGGTTTGAGTGTCGAATATTTAATATTTTTCATGTTTTTTTGATCCGACTGACCGGTCCCCGCACATGAAAATCGCTTTCTTTTCCACCCATCTCGCCTTCTCCGCGGCCGCCCTGGTCGCCACCGTTCCCGCGTTCGCGCAGTCCGCTCCGCAGACGGTCCTGATCGGTCTCGCCGCGCCGCTCACCGGCCCGTCCGCGCGGATCGGCAAGGACTTGCAGAACGGCGCGCAACTCGCGATCGACGACGCGAACGCGAAGCATCCGACCATCGGCGGCAAGCCGGTCGTCTACAAGCTCGTCGCGGCCGACGATCAGTCCGACCCGCGCACGGCCGTCGCGGTCGCGCAGCAACTCGTCGACCAGCACGTGATCGGCGTCGTCGGTCACTGGAACACGGGCTGCAGCGTGCCGGCGTCGCGCGTGTACCGCGATGCGGGCATTCCACAGATCGCGCCGGCCTCCACCGGTCATCAATACACGCAGCAGGGCTACGCGACGGCGTTCCGCATCATGGGTCACGACGATGCAGGTGGACACTTCACCGGTGCGTACGCGGTGAAGACGCTGAAGGCGAGGCGCATCGCGGTGCTCGACGATCGCACGTCGTTCGGCGCGGGGCTGGCCGACCAGTTCATCAAGGGCGTGCAGGCGAACGGCGGCACGATCGTCGATCGTCAGTACGTGAACGACAAGACGACCGACTTCAGCGGCGTGCTGACCGCGATCAAGGGCAAGCGCGCGGATCTCGTGTTCTTCGGCGGCCTCGACGCGCAGGCCGCGCCGATCGCGCGCCGGATGCGCCAGCTCGGCGTGAACGCGCCGCTGCTCGGTGCGGGCGGCTTCGTGAGTCAGACCTTTCTGTCGCTCGCCGGCAAGGACGGCGACGGCGTGACGGCGCTCGAACCGGGCCTGCCGCTCGACCGGATGCCGGGCGGCAACGCGTTCGACACGCAATACCAGGCACGCTTTCACGCGCCGATCGAACTGCATGCGCCGTTCGCGTACGACGCGGCCGCCACGCTGATCGCGGCCGCGCAGAAGGCCGGCACGACCCAGCCGGCGAAGCTGGTCGCGGCCGTTCGTGCGATCGTGCGGCCCGGCGTGACCGGGCGCATCGCGTTCGACGCCGAAGGCAACCTGAAGGACCCGGCCTTCACGATCTACCAGGTGCGCGGCGGCAAGTGGGCCGTCGTCGACGTGCTCGGCGGCTCGCGCACCGCGGCCAAGTAACGACAAAACGACAAAACGACAAAAAAACCAGGACGATCCCCATGACAGAAGCGCACCCGACATCCGCCGCCGCACCCGAGGACACACGCCTCGGGATCCTCGCGCGGCGCCGCATCGAAGCGGAAATCATCAAGCCGATCTACGAGATCATGAAGCGCGAGTTCGGCGCCGAGCGCGCGCAGGCCGTGATCGCGGAGGCCGTGCGCGGCGCGGCCGTCGACGCGGGCCGGACGTTCGCCGCGCAGGAGCCGGACGGCACGAGCGTGAAGTCGTTCATCGCGCTGCAGGTGCTGTGGGAGAAGGACGATGCGCTCGACGTCGAGGTGCGGCGCGCGGACGACGCGCACTACGACTACGACGTGCATCGCTGCAGCTATGCGGAGATGTATCACGCGATGGGGCTCGGCGAGATCGGCCACCTGCTGAGCTGCGCGCGCGACAGCTATTTCATTCAGGGCTATGCGCCGGACATCGCGCTCACGCGCACCAGCACGATCATGCAGGGCGGCAAGCGCTGCGATTTTCGCTATGCGCTGCAACGCGCGCCGGAGAACGGCGATGCGTAACGATGCCGATACCGCGCGCATGCCGCGCGTCGACGGCGACCGCCTGTGGGCGTCGCTCGAACGGATGGCGCAGATCGGCGCGACGCCGAAGGGCGGCGTGTGCCGCCTCGCGCTGACCGATCTCGACCGCGAGTCGCGTGACCTGTTCGTGCGGTGGGCGCGCGACGCCGGCTGTACGGTGCGCGTCGACCGGATGGGCAACGTGTTCGCGCGCCGCGCAGGCCGCAATCCGGACGCCGCACCGGTGATGACGGGCTCGCACGCCGATTCGCAGCCCACCGGTGGCCGCTACGACGGCATTTACGGCGTGCTCGGCGGGCTCGAAGTCGTGCGCGCGCTGAACGACGCGGGCATCGAGACCGAGCGCCCGGTCGACGTCGTGATCTGGACCAACGAGGAAGGCTCGCGCTTCGCGCCGGCGATGGTGTCGGCCGGCGTGTTCTCGGGCGTCTATACGCTCGAATACGGGTTGTCGCGCAGCGACGGCACGGGCCGGACGATCGGCGAGGAGCTCGAACGGATCGGCTACGCAGGCGCGGAGCCGGTTGGCGGCTATCCGGTGCACGCGGCGTACGAACTGCATATCGAGCAGGGCGCGATTCTGGAACGGGCCGGCAAGACGATCGGCGTCGTGACGGCCGGGCAGGGGCAGCGCTGGTACGAGGTGACGCTCACCGGGGTCGACGCGCACGCCGGTACGACGCCGATGGCGTTCCGTCGCGACGCGCTGGTTGGCGCGGCACGGATGATCTCGTTCATCGAAGTGCTCGGCCGCCGCTACGCACCGGATGCGCGCGCGACGGTCGGGATGATCGAGGCGCGGCCGAATTCGCGTAACACGGTGCCGGGCGGCTGCTTCTTCACGGTGGAATTCCGTCACCCCGACGATGCGGTCCTCGATGAACTGGACGCGGCGCTACGCGCGGAACTCGCGCGCCTGGCCGACGAAACCGGCCTCGGCGCGCGGATCGAGCAGATCTTCACGTATGCGCCGGTGCCGTTCGCGCCACGCTGCATCGACACGGTGCGTGACGCGGCGCGCTCGCTCGGACTGTCGCACATGGACATCGTGTCCGGCGCGGGCCATGACGCGTGCTATGTCGCGCGTGTCGCGCCGACCGGCATGATCTTCGTGCCGTGCGTCGACGGGCTGAGCCACAACGAGGCCGAAGCGATTACGCCGGAATGGGCGACGGCGGGCGCCGACGTGCTGTTGCGCGCGGTGTTGCAGAGCGCGCAGGAAGCGTAAGCGCGCCGGGTGCGGCCGGATGGATGGCGCGCGTTATTTTGCCGTCTTGCGCCGCGCCATGTACGCGAGATACGCGACGATCTGGTCGAGTTCGCGATCGCTCAGTTGATCGGGCGGAAACGCCGGCATGCTGCGGCCCGGCCAGTCGCGTACCGACGCCGGATTGCGGATGTAGCGGCGCAGCGCGGCGGGCTGGAAGTAGTCGACCGGGTTCATCGGCGTGTTCAGGTCGGGGCCGGCGTGGCTGCTGCCCGCGCCGTCGACGCGGTGACACGCGAGACATTGCGTGACGAACAGGCGCTGGCCCGCGCGGGCCGGGTCGTTCGCGGGCAACGCGGTGTCGACCGCGAGCGACGGCCAGCGCGCGAGCGGTGACGATTCGATCGTGATGCGCACGATCTGGTACGGCCACTGCTCGCCGCGCACCGACGACGCGTCCGGCCCGAGCCAGACGAGATAGAACGGCCCCGCGCTGACCTGCTTGCCGGGCAGCTTCGGCCATGGATGGGCCGGGTCCTCGATCGCGAGCCACGGGATCGCGCCGGCCGGCGCGCGGCGGCGCACGAGCTCGAGCGGCAGTTGCGCGGCGAAACCGTCGGCCGCGCGCGTTTCGAGCACGCCGTCGGCCGGCAGCGGCGTGTCGCCGAGCAGCGCGGCGAACGGCACCGCGCGGAACGTCATCGGCCGCCCGTAGGCGATATCGCGCGGCACGTGGATGGCGGCCGCATCGGCGCGCGCGAGCAACGTCTGGCGGGTGAGGGCACGCGTCGTGCCGTCGGTGTCGAGTTCGAGCGTGGACTGGGCCGACGCGCGTTGCCCGAGCAGGCAAACCGTCAGCAGCACGAGCGAAAACCACTGGCGCTTCAGCATTCGTTCTCCGGGAAGGGGCGTTCCGGCGGCGGCAGGAGGCGGGACGCCGCGGCCGATGGAAGGAATCGGGCGACAGTCTAGCCGGTACGGGCGGCGCTGGCGAATTCGGCAGAGGAAAGGCGCGGCAGTTGGGGTCGGGCAGGCCCACGACGGCATGCCCGACTACCGGGCGACCGAGTGGGCGAGGTGTCGTCTGTCGCGGCGTGGTTCGGACGGCGGAAAGACGACGGGCACGGGGAGACACGCGGCCAGTCCGCGTTCACGACGACAGTGCGTTACCGGAGCGCCGTCAATGACTCGAACACGACACTTCGTTCTTCGGCATCGGCGTGTCCTGCTTCGGATCGAAATCGGCTTCGCGCAGCCCCGACGGCGTCAGCGACACGAAATGCATCGCCGTGCCGCGCGCCGGGAAGCCGGCGATGCCGGTCGAGCCCCACGGAATCGGCGAGCGCTGCACGCCGCTTACCTTCATGTCCGCCGGCGTGAGCGCGAGCGTCAGCAGCCGCCCGTCGCGGGTCGGCACATACGCGTGCGTGCCGACGACGCCGAGGCCCGATTCGCGCACCGACGCGGGCAGGCAATCGAGCGTCGCCGTGCGGCGGCCGTCCGGCGCAATCAGCATCGCGACGCCGCGCTCGTCCGCGGTCGTCGTGACGACGATGAAACGGTCGATCTCCGGCACATAGGCGGCTGAATACACGTAGTACTGGATCGCATCGTTCAGCGATCCGAGTTTGTCCAGTTTCGCGGTGACCGGGTCGAACATCGCGTATTCGAGCGTCGCGTCCGTGCTGCCGTCGATGAATTTCTGCCACACGAGCAGCGCGTTGCGCGGCGAGCCCGCGATCACGGGCCACCACTCGCGGCGGCGCGGCGCGACCGCGACATGGTTCAGCACGCGCCCGGCCGCGTCGTAGGTTTTCAGGTAGACGCCGTTGCCGCTGCCGAGGTTGTCGACCCCGCCGCCGTTGACCCAGTCCGCGGAATAGAACACGACGAAGCGGTCGGCGACCGTCGCGACGTGACCCGAGTGGCCGCCCGATTCGACGTCGTTCGGGTAGGGCTTGATCGGTTTCAGGTCGCGGCGGTAGACGCCGTAGCGCTGGCTGACTTCCTGCGACGTATTCCAGCCATCCTCGAACGTGACGAAGATGTCGCCGTGCGCGTTCTGCGCGATCGAGACGGGCTCCTGCGCCTCGGGGCGGCTGATGAACGTGCGCACGCGCAGCACGCGCGGCTCGCCGGGCGCCCATTCGCCGACGTACACGTCATGCGGCCAGCTACCGCCGCGCCGCGCGCCGCGCGGCACGACACCCGAGCTGCTGAAGAACACCCAGCGTTTGCCGTCACCGGCGTCGGCCACGCCGATGCCGTGCATGAAGCGCCGCGGGTCGCCGGTGTCCTGCGGCGCCGGGGTGCTCGGCACGGTGACCGTATGCACGACCGGCGCGCCGGCAAAGGCAGGCGGCGACGCCGTGCCGATGCCGCCCGCGCCGCAGAGGGCAGCCATGGCCAGCCGCATGACCGCCTGTACCGGGCGCGTTCGTCGCGTCATTCGACGGTCACCGATTTCGCGAGGTTGCGCGGCTTGTCGACGTCCGCGCCGCGTGCGCAGCCGACGTGATACGCGAGCAGTTGCAGCGGAATCACGTTGACGATCGGCGACAGCAGGTCGCCCGATTCGCGCACGCGGATCAGGTGCGTGTCGCGGTCGGCGTCGATCTCGAGCTGATTGCCGGCCAGCACGTAAAGCCGCCCGCCGCGCGCACGCACCTCGGCCATGTTGGACTTCAGCTTCTGGAACAGGCGGTCGTCCGGCGCGATCGTGACGACCGGCATCGCGCTCGTGACGAGCGCGAGCGGCCCGTGCTTCAGTTCGCCGGCCGCATAGCCTTCCGCATGGATGTACGACACCTCCTTCAACTTCAGCGCGCCTTCCAGCGCGATCGGGAAATGGATGCCGCGCCCGAGGAACAGCGCGTTCTCGGTGCGGGCGAACTTCGTGGCCCAGCCCATGATCTGCGTTTCCAGCGCGAGCGCGTGGCTGATGCGATCGGGCAGCGCGCGTAATTGCTTCAGGTGCGTCGCGACTTGTGCCGCATCGAGCCGGCCGCGCAGTTGCGCGAGCGTCAGCGTCAGCACGAACAGCGCGACGAGCTGCGTGGTGAACGCCTTGGTCGACGCGACACCGAGTTCGGCGCCGGCCCGCGTGAGGAACCGCAGCGGCGCGTTGCGCGCGATCGTGCTGGTCGCGACGTTGCAGATCGCCATCGACAGGTCCTGGCCCATCGCACGCGCCTGCTCGATCGCGCCGATGGTGTCGGCCGTTTCACCCGACTGCGAGATACCGACGACGAGCGTGCGCGGATCGGCCACCGTGTCGCGGTAGCGGTATTCGCTGGCGATCTCGACCTGCGCCGGCACGCCCGCGATGCTTTCGAGCCAGTACTTCGCGGTCAGGCCCGCGTAGTAGCTGGTGCCGCAGCCGAGCAGCAGCACGCTTCTCACCCGCGACAGCAGCGCGCGCGTACCTTCCGTCGCGTCGAACAGCGCCGGCGAGATCGCGTCGATGCCGTCGAGCGTGCTGTCGATCGCCTTCGGCTGCTCGAAGATTTCCTTCTGCATGAAGTGCTGGTACGGGCCGAGCGCGGCGTCGTCCGCGCGCGCCTTCACTTCGCACAACGGGCGCCGCGCTTCCTGCCCGCCCGCATCGACCACGGCGATGCGCTCCGGCGTGATCAGCGCGACGTCGCCGTCCTCCAGGTACACGAAGCGGTCGGTCAGGTCGCCGAGCGCCGCGCAGTCGGACGCCAGGTAGTTCTGCTCGGCGCCGATGCCGATCACGAGCGGCGAGCCGGCGCGCGCGGCGACGAGGCGCTGCGGCTCGCGCGCACTGAGCACCGCGATCGCGTACGCACCGTGCAGCCGCTTGACGGCGCGTACGACCGCGTCGAACAGGTCGTCGCGATAGAGGCTGTGGATCAGGTGCGCGATGACTTCGGTATCGGTCTGCCCGCGGAACGTATAGCCGCGTTGCTTCAGTTCGGCGCGCAGCGTGTCGTGGTTCTCGATGATCCCGTTGTGCACGACCGCGATCGTGTCGCCCGACATGATCGGGTGCGCGTTCATTTCCGATGGCGCGCCGTGCGTCGCCCAGCGCGTATGCGCGATGCAGGTCTGCGCTTCGAGGCCGAGCGTCAGCACGCGGTCCTGCAAGTCGGTCACGCGTCTCAACGTGCGTTCGCTGCGCAGGCGGCCGTCGCCCTGCACGGCGATGCCGCACGAATCGTAGCCGCGATATTCGAGCCGGCTCAGCGCGTTGACCAGTTGCGGCACTTGATTGTTCCGGCCGCTTGCTCCGACGATTCCGCACATGATTCACCTCGTCTCCAGGAAGTTGTCGACTGGCGCGTGTCGCGCGCCAGCACGGTGTCGAAAGCGGTGCCACGTCGCGCGGCAGGCGTCGCGCCCGGCGCGGCACGTTTCCGGCGATTCATTCGCGCGGTTGTGGCTCGGCATGCGCGATCCACTCGATGCCGGAAATCGACCCGTTCGCATCGTGCGACGCGACGAGAATGCGCGTCGTGCGTCGCGCGCCGCGCCGGCGCTCGCTCGCGAACGCGGTCGGCGGTACCGAGCGCACCTTCACGCTGGCCGAGCGCCGCAGCATCTTCGACACCCGCAACCGGTACGCGAGCGGATGCACGACGCGCCCCGCGATCAGCCACATGACGATCGTGCCGGCGATCAGCGCGATGCTCGTCACGTAGAACACGATCTGTTCGATCGGCATCTCGGCCTCGTTGAACGGCAGCAGGTAACGGTACGTATAGATGCAGATCGAGGCCCATACGCCCCCGACCAGCGCAGGCCGCACGAGACGGAACCACGCGACGAGCACGGGCCCGACGATGTTGCCGCGTTCGGCGATCATGTCGCGCGGTGCGCGCAGGGAAAGGTCAATAATCGGCGCGTTCTTCATGTTGAATGCCTCGGTCGGGACTGACCCAAACGGCGCGCTTGCCACGGCCCCGCAGCACGACGGCGGGCAGGGCGATGACGGTGGTGATCATGCTGATCAGCCAGAACGCGACGGGGTACCAGATGGTGTCAAGGAAGTACATCAGGAGTTTTTCGTCGTAACGACGATCGATCATGCTGCCGATGATCAGCTGCAGGATGCAGGTCGCGACCAGCAGCATCCCGTGCCAGTGCGGCACCACGGACACATGCCAGTTCGGCGGAAGCGGATAGACGACGTCGATCAACGCGAGCAGCAGGATGAACGTCATCGAGTACGCCCACGCGATGCCGATCAGGTATTCGGCGAACAGCGGCCACATCATCATCTGCGTCGGCCGCATCAGCGTGCCCGCGTACTTGAGCAGCACCTGGATGCCGCCCTTCGACCAGCGCAGCCGCTGCCGGTAGAGCCCCTTCACCGTCTCCGGCATCAGGATCCAGCTGAGCGCGTGCGGCTCGTACACGACGCGCCAGTCGCGGCATTGCAGCTTCCAGCTGATGTCGATGTCCTCGGTGAGCATGTCCGAGCTCCAGTAGCCGACGTCGGCGAGCGCCGTCTTGCGGAACATCGTGATCACGCCCGACACCGTGAAGATGCGGCCGTACACCTGTTGCGTGCGCTTGATCAGCCCGACGATCGACGAGAATTCGCCGACCTGCATGCGGCCGAGCAGCGACGTGCGCGTGCGGATGCGCGGGTTGCCGGTCACCGCGCCGACGCCCGGGTCGGTCAGGAAGTGCTCGAGCATCCAGCCGATCGCATCGTGCGCGAGCAGCGCGTCGCCGTCGATGCACAGCAGGTATTCCGCGTTCGACACGGCCGCCGCGGTCGTCAGCCCGACCGCCTTGCCTTCGTTGCGCGCGTGATGGATCACGAGCAGCCGCGGGATCTCGACGGCCAGCTCGTTGAGGATCTCGCCGGTGCGATCCTTGCTGCCGTCGTTGACCGCGATGATGTCGTAGTTCGGATACTGCATCCCGTTCAGGTGGCCGATCACGCTGCGCGCGTTCGCGGCTTCGTTGAAGCAGGGCACGACGATCGACACCTTCGGGATGCCGCTCGACGCGATCGTGCGCGTCGACAGCTCGCGGCCTTCCTCGAGCAGGAAGTAGTGCACGACGCCGCCGATCATCCACAGGTACGACATGAAGAACGGATAGTAGAAGACGAAATCCTGCAGGCGCTGGATGAGGCTATGGGAGGTCATGGTGTCTTGGTTCCCTGCGAGTGCTGCATCTGCATCAGCGCGTTGATCGAGGTGGGGTCGAGGCGCGATTTCAGCGACATCACGTCGCGCATCGCGTCGAGTTCCGGCTGGCCGTTCAGGAAGTTGTCGGGGTAGTAGCCGAAATTCACGGCGCCCTCGCTGCGCAGCCGCCGCATCTGCGCGAGCAGCGTGCCGGCCGGCACCGCCTTCTGCCCGTGCCAGTCGTATGCCTGCAGTTCGAACACGGTGCGCTGCAGCCCACGCTGCTTCGCGCGTACGGCCTTCACGAGCTGGTCCAGCCAGCCTTCCGGGTCTTTCGCCTGTTCCATGTACGGCATCGCCATCAGCGCGACGTAGTCGTAGGCGGCGAGGAAATCGTCGTAGTTCTGCGCGAACCACGCTTCCGATTCGGGCTTGAGCACCGGCATCGCGAAGATGTTGCGCGCGGTCAGCACGTCGCCGACGTTCTGGTGCGCCAGCACGATCTGCTCGAGTTGCCGGGTCATGTCGATCAGGTAGCGCGTCTTCTGGCGCGTCCAGCGTTTCATCAGGTCGGGGTTCTCGCGGATCTTGCCGATGTCGGCCGGCAACCCCCATTGCGAATAGGTGCGCAGCGCATGCCGGCCCCCATCCTCGTAGTCGTCGAGCACCGCGTCGTCGCTGAACAGGATGCCGCTGAACGACGCGTGCTTGCTGAGATCCTCGTAGATCTGCTGGATCATCAGCCGCGCATCGGGATCGAACGGACTCAGCCGGAACACGCGCGTGCCGTTCTCTCTAGCCGGCGCACCGCCGAACGCGCTCACGGCCTGGAGCGAGCGGAGCTTGTCGGGGGACGGCCGGAACGCGAGCACCGGCATCCACGCGTACACCTGTACGTTGGCGCGCGTATTGAGTTGCCACGCGGCACGCGAGAACAGGTCGGAACGCATCGGCAGGTGCCGGTTCGGGAAATACACCGCTTCGGCCACGCCCGTGCCCTTCGGGTCCGCAAACGCCTGCAGGTACACCGATTTCGGCTGCATCCGGTAGATGCGCTCGATCAGCTTGCCGAGATTCGCTTCCTGCCGTGCGGGATCGGGATCGTAGACCTGGTCGAGATCGACCTGCACGGTGCGCTCGGGCACGTCGACGTCGCCGCGGTTCGACGCCGGTTCGCGCATCGAGCGCTCGAACCCGCCGATGTCGACGTCGTACATCATCAGAATCCGTCTCAGTCGGTCGAGCGGCACGTCCGGCGTATTCGGGCCGGCATCGAGGCTGAACTGGACGTCCATGCCGAGCGACGTCGAGATCTGGCGCACGGGCTGGTTTTCCGCGCCGTACGGCCACACCATCGAGCGCGCGACGATACCGGTGCGTTCGCGGATCTGCCGCACGCACGTCTGCAGGTCGTCGTGCACGCGGGCGTGGAACTCGGCGTCGGTCTCGTAGCGTTTCTGATCTTGCAGGTAGAGATGCGACGTGGTCGCCGGCAGCTCGTTGCCTTGCGGATTCGCGACCGCGCCATGGTGGAGATTGTGGGTGTGGCAGCCGAGCTCGACGAATTCAGACTGGCCGAGCTTCTTCACCTCGTCCCACGACAGGAAGTAGTCGCGCGGCACTTGCACCTTGTCGCTGATGCGGATCGGCGTATCCGGCGGCGTGTCGATCCACGCGGTGACGAGGCCCATCACGGCCGGATACTTGAAGCGCTCGAGCAGCGGCAGCACTTTCGTGTAGTGGCTGCGGAAGCCGTCGTCGAACGTGAGCAGCACGGAGCGCGGCGGCAGCGGCTTGCCGCCGCGGCGCGACTCTTCGATCTGCTTGACCGTGATGGTGTGGTAGTTGTTGGTCTGCAGCCACGAGAAGATCGCGGTCAGCGTGCCGGTATCGACCGCGAACGGATCGATGATCGCGGTCGGCGACGAGAACGACGCCATCAGGTTGTCGCGCACGTCGTGCATGCAGATCACGCGAAACGTCTTGCCGTCGGCCGGATCGGACGGCGGCAGCAGATCGATCATCTTGGCGCCGGTCACGCCCGGGAACAGCGAACAGGCGGCAAACGTGCCGAGGCATCCGCACATGAAGGTCCGTCTGGATTGCATTCAGAGCTCCTTGCTAAAACGGCAGGTTGAGCGACAAGAAGCCGGTTTCGGAGCGTTCGCGCTGGCCGTCGTATGCGTGGCTGCTGACCTCGACGCCGTAGCTCAGCGTGATGTCGTGCTTGAACGTCCACGCGTGCTCGAGGCGCGCGCTCCACAGCGGGCTGGTGCCGAAGCCGCGCTCGTTGTACACGCCGCCCGATACCGACACGCGCTGTTGCAGCCCCGTGTCACCTTTCTTCCACAGCGTCAGCTGATGCATCACGGTCGCCGCGGCCGCGTAGTCGCGACCGGGGCTGAAGTAGGGCGCGTCCTGGCGCGTGTTGCTGTCGGTGCCGAGATTCAGCGAGACGTTGACGAGCTGGTTCGCGGACGTGTACACGCGCTGCGTGGCGGTCGCCGCGATCTCCTGGTGCAGGTTCGAATCGCTGTAGCGGCTCACGCCGTAGCTCAGCTTGACTTCGCGCCGGTCGTTCTGGCGATACACGACCTCGACGTTCGCGGAGCGGCCCCAGATGTGCGCGGCATACGCCTTCCACGGCAGCGAGTTGTCGTTGGTGTCCAGCCCGGCGCCGACCGTCCAGTAGTCGTTCAGCGCGTACGCGATCGTCCCGCGACCGCCGGTCCGGCCGTCCCCGCCCATCGAACGCGTGACCTCGCCCAGCACGGTGAGCGGCCCGTGCCGATAGTCGCCGCCGATGCCGGTGCGCGTGCGGCTGACGCTGCCGCCGTCGGTTTGCGCATGGCCGAAGAACGTATGCGAGAAGATCCGCCAGTTGTCGCCGAACGGTTGCGAATAGATGTAGCTGTCCGACGTGAAGCTGTTGTCGGCCAGTGCGCTGTTACCGTGCTCGAAGCTCAGGTCGGTCGTGAACACCGGGCTGCGGTAGGCGTTGTAGTCGCGCTTGAAGCTGCGCACGGAGCCGCTGTCCGGGAACGTGTTGCCCAGGGTCTGATCGACGGTCTTCGCGGTCGCGTAGTCGTCTGCCGTGAGCGATGCGCGGCCGAGGCCCGCGAGCATCTCGACGCTGTCCGGGTGATCGGTCAGCGATGCGCGATACATCGAGATCGCCTGGCGCGGATGCGACTGGCCCGACACGGCGTCGGCGTGCGCGGCACGGACCTCGGCGTTGAACGGCACCTCTTTCTCGAGCTGTTCGAGGGCGGCGATGCCCTGGTCGACGTGACCCGTGAAGATCAGGTACTGCGCGCGCAGCCGGTAGTAGCGCAGATAGTCGCTTTCTCCCGGACCGACGTTGGTCACCTGCTTGACCGGCGGCAGCGACTTCTCCATGTCGTCGAGCACCTGCTTCGCTTCGGGCGCGCGCGCCTGGTCGACGTACGACCAGAACAGCCCTTCGCGCAGCTCGATCGGCTGCGTGCGGGCGCCATACTGGAAGCCGCGGGTCGCGCGATCGGTCGGCGACGCGGTGGCCTGCTGCAACGCCCGCGCGTACACGGTGTTCGCCTTGGCCGGCTCGCTCAGGTACAGGTACGCATCGCCGACGGCCGCCAGCGCGTCGATCGAGATCTCCGCGTTGGACGGAATCGTCTCGAACGTCGTGACGGCCGCCTTCATGTCGCCGCGTGCGGCGAGGGCGACCACCCGGTCACCGGCGAGCGCCGTGCGGACCGGCGTGTACTCCGGCGTGGCCGGTATCCGCTTGTCGAGGTCGTCGGCGGCGCGCAGCGCGTTGTCGAGCCCGTCGAAGCGGTCCGAACTCGTCATCGAACGCGACTTGTCGCGTCCGCCGCGCACCTGCTGGCGAATCGACAGTTCTTCCAGTTGCGCGATGTCGACGGCGGAGAATGCATCGGGCCGGGCCTTCGCTTCGTCGAGCGCCTTGACCGCGCCGCCGCTGGCCGCGAGGCCGAACACGTCGTTGCGCACCGTCGCGACGTCGGCGGTGCGAAGATTCGGCGCCTGCGCATTCGGCGCCTCGACGTCGGGTCCTTGCGATCGCTGGATCGCCTCGCCGGGGAGCTGCGCGCCCGGTGACTGTGAACCCGGTTGCCGGGACGACGGCGGCTCGACGCCAGGCGGCTGGGCCGCGGGCGTGGGCGAGTTCGGCATCGGCGTGCCGGATGCCTGCGCGACGAGCGTCGGCGTAGCCGGCGGTGCGGGGGGCGCGGTTTGGGCGAGTTGTTGAGGTGCATCCGACGTTGGCACGCGTGGTGCCGGCGCATCCGGCGGCACCGTGTCGAATGCCTGCACAAGCAGCATCGGCGCATTCGGCGCGTGCGCGGCCGGCGCAGGTGCATTCGACGCGGTTGCGTCCGGCACCGGAGCACCCGGCTGCGCTGCATCCGGGTCCACGACGACGGTGGTCGGCATCGCGGGGCTCGCCTGTGCGATCTGCATCGACGCATCCGAGGCCCGTGCGATCGGCGTCGGCGCATGAGGGGGCTGCGTGCCCGAACCTTGGGCGGCCTGCGTCGACGCGCCCGTCGGCTGCAGGTCGGGCGGCAGCGCATCCGGCGCACCATGGGAGCCGGAGATTGCACTCGCGTCGCGCGGCTTCGCGTCGCCTTCGGCGGCAAGGCACGGGCCGGACGCGACGAGCAGGCACAGCAACGGCGCATGCAGGAGGACCCGCCGGTTCGGCGGAACGACGGTGGTGCATTGTTGTTGACGATTGTTAGCCACGATGTCTCCTCACTTTGAAACGATCACATCGGTTGCACGCCCGACGGCGTGCTTCGCCGGCTATCGCGTCGCCGGGCGGCGAGGCCCGGCGGCATCCGGTCGGTTCACAGGCGGTTGCGGACCGCTTGTCCGAGCAACGCGCGCGATTCGCTGTTCGTCGGATCGATGGCGAGTGCACGGCTCGCGTTCTGCTCCACACAGCTCCATTCGTCGATCCGTGCGCACCAGCGCGCCCTGGCCAGAGCGCGGGCACCTTCCACTTCGTCGTGCGTGACGCTGGTGGCCTCCATGTGCGCCGTGCCGGCGATATACGACTGAGGTTGCAGTCTCGGCCCGGGGTCGGGAT
>NZ_BCPO01000151.1:0-10293 GCF_016586105.1 Burkholderia sp. E168m15 | reverse complement strand
GGCGGCACGTGTGCGGGGCGCGGGTGTTGCGTGGCCGAACCTGTCGCCGCTTGCGGCGGTACGGCCGGCACGGCCGGTTCGGCCGCGGCCGACAGGGCCGGCGTGGCCGACGCCGAAGGCGTCACCGGCCCGGCCTGCGCGACCGTCGACGTCGAGCCGGCGGGCGCGACGGGCGCCTCGGTGCCGGACGCGCCGCCGGTCGCCGCCACGATGAGCTTGCGGTAGTTGCCAACGGCGGTTCCGATCACGCCGGCGATATCGTGCGTCACGCTCGCATGGCCGATCCTCGCGTCTCGCTCGACGTACGCGAAGGCACCGAAGATCGCGGCAAATGCAGCGACGCTGAGCGCCGCATTCTTTCCCGGACCCCACGAGGGTTTCGGCTGACGGGCGGGCGAGCCGTCCGGTCGTTCTGCACGGCGCATTCAAGACTCCTTGATTCGATGCGTTCTCCGAATGACGCGATCGGAGCGGGGCGGCGCGACGCGACGTTCACCATCGCAACTGCGTGGTGAGCGTGCCCGTCTCGACGATCGCGAACTGGGTGGCTCCCTGATAGGTTCCCTCGACCCGATAGCTCGCATCCGGCACGCTGAACAGGCAGCGCGATCCCGGGGCGTTGAATTCGACGAGCACGCGCCCATGCCGGCGCAGGCGCACCTGCACGTTGGACAGGGGCTGCCCGGTGCTCCCGGACAAGAAAGACACGCCCAGGTTGTACGGGCGTCCGTCAGGGGGAAGCGGCGCGGTACCGTCGATCCGTGCGTCGCCGCAGATATACGAAATCACGTACCGGTTTGCCCCCGGACCGGACGCCGGCGGCGGAGCCGCCGGTGTCTGGGCCATGGCGTTCATGCAGAGCGTGGAAAGCACGACGCTCAGGAAAGGGCGAGCCTGCTGTCGAAGCGAGGGTGACATTGCAATCTCCCGTCCGGAATCGATGACGCGCATCGACCCCGAGTCGAATTTGCCAACGTTCTTTTTGCGACACGCTATTGATACACGATGGTTTTTGAACCAACAACCGCGTGTGGCCCGAATGGGACAAGAGAAAAGATCCTATTTAAATAGGATAAAGAAGCATTTATGAGGATCGCTTAATGCTGAATAAAGGCGATATTGCCGAACATGAAAATTGCTACTCGGTAGCGATGATCGAGCACGCTTTGGATTACGTCGGAGGTATCGACGTTCGTGCCGAAAGATAACGACTGATAAAAGAAACTATTGCGCCTGTATTCAAGGCGAATCGATGAAGATCCGGATACAGATCGCACATCATGAAATGAGGGTGCGACGTTTTTGATGATTCCGTCAGTTACAGGTAAATCGAAACTTGTGTAACAAGGTATTTCTGTCTGGAAAAGCGGGCCGATTATTCTTACTTAATACGGAAAACAGTAAAAAATACGACATGAATCGCAAACGTTTGCGTGTTCTGAAAATCGATTAAGAGCTGTTGAGGGATTTTACGGAGTCCGACGGGATTATCGATTGCTATCGGGAGAACGCGTATTCGCGCCATGGATATCCACGGCGCGAATACGCCATCAGCGGCTGCCGCCCGCGCTTCGCCGTGCGCTGCGCATCGCCGGCGCGGCCGCTTCTTCAGTACCGATCGCACCGTCGATCGCCGCGCGCGGCCGGTTCATGATGTAGGCCCACAGCTGCTCGGCCGCGAGCCCGCGCTTGCGCGCCGATCGATACAGGCGGATTTCGAGTTCGGTGATCCAGTCGCCGGTGCCCGCGCACACGAGCGTGCCGTCGGCGAGCTCCTTCGCGACGCAGCTTTCCGGCAGCCAGCCGATGCCGTGCCCGGCCACGACCATGCCTTTCAGCGCCTCGGACATGTGCGTCTCGAAGCACCGGTGCAGCACGTACGGCTCGGTCGCATTCAGCAGCAGCATCTCGACGATGTTGCCGAGAAAGGCGCCCGACGAATACGCGAGCAGCGGCAGCGGGGCATCCGGCGTGCCGGGCAGCTGGAACACCGGCTTGCCGCGCGCGTCGGGCGACGACACGGGCAGGATCCGCTCGACGCCGAGGCTGACGAATGGGAAGTGGTTCGGGTCGAGCACGATCGGCAACTGCGGATGGTGATAGCCGAGCAGCAGGTCGCATTCGCCTTCGACCAGCTGCTGCACGCCTTCCGGCACGTTCACCGCATTGACGCGGGCAGTGACGTGGCCGACCTCGCTATTGAGCTGCTTGAGCCATTCGGGAAACAGCGTGAACACCAGCGTATGCGCGACGGCGAAGCGCACGACCTGGTCGCTCGCCGCGAACTGGTCGTAGCCGTTCACGAGATTGCGCGCCGCATACATGCTGCGCAGGATGTCCGCGGCGAGCCCGCGGAACATCTGGCCGGCCGGCGTCAGCGCGACCGGATTGATGCTCCGGTCCACCAGCTTCGCATCCATCCAGGTTTCAAGCGCGGCGATTCGCCTGC
The DNA here is from genome assembly GCF_016586105.1 of Burkholderia sp. E168m15. Classification (NCBI taxonomy): domain Bacteria; kingdom Pseudomonadati; phylum Pseudomonadota; class Betaproteobacteria; order Burkholderiales; family Burkholderiaceae; genus Burkholderia; species Burkholderia sp. E168m15. The sequence goes on along the minus strand of NZ_BCPO01000151.1, from coordinate 7,844 downwards.
TGAACGCCGACTGCGTCAGGTGCCGGTGACGCGCGGCCCGGGAAAAGCTCTTGGTATCCGCAAGGCTCAGGAAATCTTCCAGCCACTTTGCTTCCATTTCGATCTTCGCTTTTTATAGTCGGGCGCCTGAAAGGCGGCGCCGTCTGCTGCACCAACGTTCTAGCGTACCGCGCATCGCGCCGCTCGGGCCGATGTTTTTTTTCGATCGGTGTCAGTCGAAATATGCATGGGCGTTGTCGGCGGGATTACGGCTGCATAGCGTTGAGGGGCCGGACCGGTTAACCGGACAGTTCATCGCGTCGGACTGTCCGGGCCCGCCTGGACGGCACTTCCCCCAAGGCCGGCTGCGCCGTGTGCGTGCCGGCCTACCCGTTCATGGTCGTTTCGGGGGCGTCGGCTCGCCGCTTTTGGTGCAGTGCAGATTGCACATCCGTGACACGTGGGAGAACTATGTTCGTCGGACGCGGCGCAGCATCGATCGTGCACGCTCGCGGCGCACCGCAAGCGCCCGGCGCGTCCGAGGTTGCACCGTTGTGGTGCGTAATGCCGCGCAGGCATGCCTGACGCGGCGCGAAAAACGGGGGGATATCGAGCAGATTGAGCAAGGCACGTTCCTTGCAAAGCATTCAGTACGCCGGTCCGGCATGCGCAATGCCGGGGAAAACGATCGATGGAGAGAAGATCGATGAAGCCATTCGATGAAATGCTGCAATCCGGCGACATGGTAAGGGCGCCTTACGCGCGCCTGAAGCAATGGCTCGACACGCAGAATCCTGCGAGCCTCGCCCAGAAGGCCCACGACGCGGAAGGCGTGTTCCGCAAGACGGGCATCACGTTCGCCGTCTACGGCGACGCGGAGGCCGCCGAGCGGCTGATTCCGTTCGACATCGTCCCGCGCATCATCTCGGGGGCGGAATGGAGCCGGCTGTCGCTCGGCATCGAGCAGCGCGTAATGGCGCTGAACGCGTTCCTCGACGACATTTACCACCGTCAGGAAATCGTGCGCGCGGGCATCGTGCCGAAGCACCTGATCGCGCACAACGACGCGTTCATCCCCGAGATGATCGATTTCCGGCCGCCCGGCAACGTTTACACGCACATCATCGGTGTCGACATCGTGCGCACCGGCGAGAACGCGTTCTACGTGCTGGAGGACAACGCGCGCACGCCGTCCGGCGTGTCGTACATGCTGGAAAACCGCGAAACGATGATGCAGCTCTTCCCCGAGCTGTTCCAGCAGGTGAAGGTGCGCCCGGTCGAAACCTATCCGCAGATGCTGCGCCAGTCGCTCGCGGCCGTGTGCCCGCCGGGCGGCAATGCCGACAACCCGACCATCGCGGTGCTCACGCCCGGCATCCACAATTCCGCGTACTACGAGCATTCGTTCCTCGCCGACCAGATGGGCGTGCACCTCGTCGAAGGCAGCGACCTGCAGGTGATCGACGGGCGCGTCGCGATGCGCACGACCGAAGGCTTCCAGCCGATCGACGTGCTGTACCGCCGCGTCGACGACGCGTTCCTCGATCCGCTGACGTTCCGCCCGGATTCGGTGCTCGGCGTGGCCGGCATCATGGACGTGTACCGCGCGGGCAACATCACGATCGCGAATGCGCCCGGCACCGGCATCGCCGACGACAAGGCGATCTACTCGTACATGCCGGAGATCGTCGAGTTCTACACGGGCCGCAAGGCGCTGCTGGAGAACGTGCCGACCTGGCGCTGCGGCGAGGCCGACAGCCTGAAGTACGTGCTCGCGCATCTCGACGAACTGGTCGTGAAGGAAGTGCACGGCTCGGGCGGCTACGGGATGCTGGTCGGGCCGTGCGCGTCGAAGGCCGAACTCGAGGCATTTTCCGCGAAGCTGCGCGCGCGTCCCGCGAACTACATCGCGCAACCGACGCTCGCGCTGTCCACGACGCCGATCCTGACCGACGCCGGCCTCGCGCCGCGCCACGTCGACCTGCGTCCGTTCGTGCTGGTGTCGGACCGGATCCGCATCACGCCGGGCGGGCTCACGCGCGTCGCGCTGCAGGAAGGGTCGCTCGTCGTCAACTCGAGCCAGGGCGGCGGCACCAAGGACACCTGGGTGCTGGCCGACTGAGCCGGGCACGACCGCGCGCGCCGGAGCCGGCGCGCGAACCGAACGAAGACGGAGTGGACACGAGATGCTTCTGGGACGTACTGCAAGCGGCCTCTACTGGATGTACCGCTATATCGAGCGCGCGGAGAACATCGCGCGCATCGTGGATGCCGGGCTGCGGATGGCGCTCACGCGCACGGCCGACGCGCCGGCCGAATGGTCGTCGGTGCTCGTCAGCTCGGGCGCCGACGACGGCTATCGGGAGAAATACGACGCGTATGCGGCCGATACCGTGACCGACTACCTGCTGCGCGACCGCGACAACCCGTCGAGCGTGCTGTCGTGCATCGAGGCCGCGCGCTCGAACGCGCGGATGGTGCGCACGGCGCTCACGCGCGAGGCGTGGGAAAGCGTGAACGGCGCGTGGCTCGCGTTGCGGCGCGCGCTGGCGCAGCCGGTGCCGGAAAGCGAGCTGCCGGCCGTGCTCGACGAAGTGAAGCGCGAAACCGCGCTGATCCTCGGCAGCTTCTACAGCACGATGCTGCGCAACGAGATCTTCGATTTCGCGCAGATCGGCGCCTTCATCGAACGCGCGGACAACACCGCGCGGATCATCGACGTGAAGTATCACCTGCTGCTGCCGTCGGTGTCGCACGTCGGCACGATCCTCGACAACTACCAATGGGAGACGATCCTGCGTTGCGTCGCCGCGCACCGTTCGTACCGCTGGGTGTACGACGTGCAGTACAAGCCGCTGAACATCGCCGACTACCTGATCCTGAACGGCCGCATGCCGCGTTCGCTGCGCTATTGCTACGGACGCGTCGTGTCGAGCCTGAACCTGCTCGCGAAGGATTACGGCGTGACACACCCGTGTCACGACACGGCCACGAAGATTCTGCAACTGCTGTCCGATACCTCGGTCGAGCGGATCTTCAAGAGCGGCCTGCACGAGTTCCTAACCGACTTCATCGGCCGCAACAACAGCCTCGGGCTCGAAATCGCCCAGGCTTACAACTTCGACTGAGACTTGCCATGCGACTCGCCATTCGACACATTTCGCGTTATCAGTTCGACGATCAAGCCAGCCATGCGCTGCAACGGCTGCGGCTGCGCCCGCAGTCGGGCCCCGGCCAGACGGTGCGCGCGTGGCAGGTCACGATCGACGGCGTCGAGCCGACGCTGTCTTACGCCGACGGGCTAGGCAACCGGATCGATCTCGTGCGCCACGATCGCGGCGCGAAGGCCGAGATCGTCGTCGTGGCGGCCGGCGTCGTCGAAACGCAGGACCGCGCGGGCATCATCGGGAATCCCGAAGGCTATGCGCCGCCGTGGATCTTCGAGCGCGAGACCGCGCTCACGAAGGCGGGCGAGACCGTGCGCGAGCTCGCTCAGGCGCTGCCGATCGAGCCGCACGGCCTCGACGCATTGCACTGGCTGATGACGGAAGTGCACGGCCGCATCGCGTACGCGCCGAACGTGGCGGCCGACGCCGCCGTCGATGCGGAAACCGCGCTGCAAAGCGGCGAGGGCACGAGCCGCGACCATGCGCACGCGTTCATCGCGGCCGCCCGCGTGCTGAAGATCCCCGCGCGCTACATCTCGGGCTACGTGCTGGCCGACAGCGCGATGCAGCGCATCGCCGACGCGAAGCAGAACGCGGGCGACATCGAGGAGGAGGAAGCGCTTGCGCTGCAGAGCGGCGACGGCATGCAGCAGGTGCTCGGCGCGTCGCATGCCGCGCAATCGCAGTCGCAGTCGCAAGGGCAGTCGCAATCCCAGGGGCAGTCGCCGGCGGCGCTCGGCGCGCAGCCGCAAGCCACGGCGCTGTCCCAGCAGCCGGCCGGCCACGCATGGGCCGAGGCCTATGTCGAAGGGCTCGGCTGGGTCGGCTTCGACCCGTTCATGAACCGTTGCCCGGACGAACGCTACGTGCGCATCGCGGTCGGCCTCGACCATCGCGACGCGCAGCCGGTGACGGGGCTCGGCGCGACGGCCGTCGGCGTCGAGATCAGCGTCGTGCAGACGCCGGAACTCGTCTGACCCGCGGCGCGCCTTCGCCGCATCCGCCATGCCGGGCCGCCGCGTCGACAGCGACGCGGCGTGCGCGGCGGCCCAACCCGACTCGAGCTCCCATGTCCATCCACGTCGCGCTGCATCACACCACCCGCTATCGCTACGACCGGCTCGTCAACCTCGGCCCGCAGGTCGTGCGGCTGCGGCCCGCGCCGCATTGCCGGACGCCGATCCTCGCGTATTCGATGACAGTCGAGCCCGCGCAACACTTCATCAACTGGCAGCAGGACCCGTTCTCGAACTATCTCGCGCGGCTCGTGTTTCCGGAGCGCACCGAGCACTTCGAGATCACGATCGATCTCGTCGCCGAGATGTCGGTGTACAACCCGTTCGACTTCTTCCTCGAAGCGAGCGCGGAGCAATACCCGTTCAGCTATGACGACGCGCTGAAGACCGAGCTCGCGCCGTATCTCGCATGCGACCCGCAGACGAGCGCCGCGCCGCTGTTTCGCGCGTATCTCGACGGCGTGGACCGCACGCCGGCGGGCACCACGAACTTCCTCGTCGCGTTGAACCAGCAGCTCCAGCGCGACATCGGCTATCTCGTGCGGATGGAGCCCGGCGTGCAGACGCCCGCGCAGACGCTCGAGCTCGCGTCCGGCTCGTGCCGCGACAGCGCGTGGCTGCTGGTGCAGCTGTGCCGCCATCTCGGCATTGCCGCGCGCTTCGTGTCGGGTTACCTGATCCAGCTCACGCCCGACGTCAAATCGCTCGACGGTCCGAGCGGCACGTCGGTCGATTTCACCGACCTGCACGCGTGGTGCGAGGTCTATCTGCCGGGCGCCGGCTGGATCGGCTTCGACCCGACGTCCGGCCTGCTCGCCGGCGAAGGGCATATTCCGCTCGCGTGCACGCCGCAGCCGACCAGCGCCGCGCCGGTCGAGGGGCTGATCGACGAGTGCGAGGTGTCGTTCGAGCACGAGATGAGCGTGACGCGCGTGTACGAATCGCCGCGCGTGACGAAGCCGTATACGGAATCGCAGTGGGACGCCGTGCTGGCGCTCGGCACGCAGGTCGACGGCGCGCTGGCCGCCGGCGACGTGCGGCTCACGCAGGGCGGCGAGCCGACCTTCGTATCGATCGACGATCGCGACGGCGCCGAGTGGAACACCGATGCCCTCGGCCCGACCAAGCGCGGCTATGCGACCGAACTCGTGCAGCGGCTGCGCGCCGAATACGGCGACGGCGGCTTCCTGCATTTCGGGCAGGGCAAGTGGTACCCGGGCGAGCAACTGCCGCGTTGGGCGCTGTCGATCTTCTGGCGCGCGGACGGCCAGCCCGTGTGGCGTGATCCGTCGCTGTTCGCCGACGAGCGCGATCCGTCCGCGTACACGACCGGCGACGCGAAGCGCTTCATCGATGCGCTCGCCGCGCGGCTGAACCTGACCGGCGAATTCATCCAGCCCGGCTACGAGGACGTCTGGTACTACCTGTGGCGCGAGCGCCGGCTGCCCGTCAACGTCGATCCGTTCGACGCGCGCCTCGACGACGAGCTCGAACGCGCGCGGCTGCGCAAGGTGTTCGAGCAGCAGCTCGACAGCGTGGTCGGTTACGTGCTGCCGGTCAAGCGCACGGACGACACGCCCGGCCTCGACGGGCCGCGCTGGCAAACGGGCCCGTGGTTCTTCCGCGACGAGCGGATGTACCTCGTGCCGGGCGATTCGCCGATGGGCTATCGGCTGCCGCTCGATTCGCTGCCGTGGGCGGCCCGCGGCGACCATCCGTATCTCGTCGAACGCGATCCGTTCGCGCCGCGCGACGCGTTGCCGGACGCCGCTGCCATGCGTGCCCGCTACGCGGGCCCGGCCGATGCGCCGCGCTATCTGTCCGGCGTGCATCGCGAAGCGTCCGCGCAGACCGTGATGCAGTGGCGCGACGATGGCACCGCCACGCGCGGCCGACCGGGCGCCGTGGACCCGCATCGCCGCCCCGAGCGCTTCGAATCGGCCGCGTGGATCACGCGCACCGCGCTGTGCGTCGAAGTGCGCAACGGCATCCTGTACCTGTTCATGCCGCCGCTTGCCGCGCTCGAGGATTATCTGGAGCTGCTCGGCGCGATCGAGCTGACCGCGCAGGCGCTCGGGGTGAAGCTCGTGCTCGAAGGCTATCCGCCGCCGCGCGACGCACGGCTGAAGCTGCTGCAGGTGACGCCCGACCCTGGCGTGATCGAGGTGAACATCCATCCGGCCGCGAGCTTCGACGAACTCGTCGACCACACCGAATTCCTGTACGACGCCGCGTGGCAGTCGCGGCTGTGCAGCGAGAAGTTCATGGTCGACGGGCGGCACGTGGGCACGGGCGGCGGCAACCACTTCGTGCTCGGCGGCGCGACGCCGGCCGACAGCCCGTTCCTGCGCCGCCCCGATCTGCTCGCGAGCCTGATCGCGTACTGGCACAACCATCCGTCGCTGTCGTACCTGTTCTCGGGGCTGTTCATCGGGCCGACGAGCCAGGCACCGCGTGTCGACGAGGCGCGCAACGACCAGCTCTACGAGCTCGACATCGCGTTCGCGGAGATCCAGCGCAACAAGCTGCTGTTCGGGCAGGACATGCCGCCGTGGCTCGTCGACCGGGTGCTGCGCAACCTGCTGATCGACGTCACGGGCAACACGCACCGCAGCGAGTTCTGCATCGACAAGCTGTATTCGCCCGATTCGTCCACCGGCCGGCTCGGCCTGCTCGAACTGCGCGCGTTCGAGATGCCGCCGCATGCGCGGATGAGCATCGTGCAGCAACTGCTGCTGCGCGCGCTGGTCGCGCGCTTCTGGGCCGCGCCGTATACGACGCCGCTCACGCGCTGGGGCACCGCGCTGCACGACCGGTTCATGCTGCCGGAATTTCTTCAGATGGATTTCGACGACGTGCTGGCCGAGTTGCGCGACGCCGGTTTCGCGTTCGATCCGGCGTGGTTCGCGCCGCACTTCGAATTCCGTTTCCCGCTGTTCGGGCAGATCGCGGTGAACGGGATGGAACTGTCGCTGCGCGGCGCGCTGGAACCGTGGCACGTGATGGGCGAGGAGGGCGCGCCTGGCGGCACGGTGCGCTACGTCGATTCGTCGGTCGAACGGCTCGAAGTGCGCGTGACGGGGCTGAACGACAACCGGCACGTCGTGACCGTCAACGGCCGCGCGCTGCCGCTGCAGCCGACCGGCACCGTCGGCGAATACGTCGCGGGCGTGCGCTACAAGGCGTGGTCGCCGCCGTCGGCGCTGCATCCGACCATCGGCGTGCACGCGCCGCTCACGTTCGACATCGTCGATACGTGGCTGCAGCGCTCGCTCGGCGGCTGCCGGTATCACGTCGCGCATCCGGGCGGGCGCAACTACGCGACGTTCCCGGTCAATGCGTACGAGGCCGAGAGCCGCCGGCTCGCGCGCTTCGTCGAGATCGGGCACACGCCGGGCCGGATGGACGTCGCGGCTGCCTCACCGAGCCGCGAATTCCCGTTCACGCTCGACTTGCGGCGGCCGTGAACGATCGATGACGGGGCGGACGACGATGCGCGGTTCGCGACCTCCGGGCCCACCGGCCGGTCGCGGCGCCGCCGGAATGCTAGGATGCGGGCAGATTGCGGTTCCGCACCGCGGCTTGCCGCCCGAATGGCGGCGCGCGTGCGCGGCCGCACCCTGACGACGGAACGACATCGTGCCGCCCATTGACCTCGACCATCCCGCCGCCCTCGACGCGA
>NZ_BCPO01000150.1:0-36008 GCF_016586105.1 Burkholderia sp. E168m15 | reverse complement strand
GGCGTGGCCGACCTCGACCGCCGCGCCGACGCGCTGCACCGGCGCATGCGCGAGAACGGCCTGTTCTACCAGTTGCACGAGCAGCGTGCCGGCGACGGCGCGGTCGGCCCGTGGTCGCTCGACCTGCTGCCGCTGATCGTCACGCCCGACGACTGGGTCGCGATCGAGCGCGGCGTGCTGCAGCGCGTGCGGCTGCTCAACGCGACGCTGGCCGACCTGTACGGGCCGCAGACGATCCTGGAGCGCGGGCTGCTGCCGCCCGCGCTCGTCACCGGCCACCCCGGCTACCTGCGTGCGATGCGCGGCGCACACGTGCCGGGCGATACGTGGCTGCACGTCGTCGCGTTCGATCTCGCGCGCGGCCCGGACGGGCAGTGGCGGATCGTCGCGCAACACACGCAGGGCGCGGCCGGGCTGGGCTACCTGCTCGAGAACCGGCTGATCGTGTCGCGGCTCTTTCCGCGCGGCTTCCGCGGGCTGCGCGTGCAGCGTCTCGCCTCCGCGTACCGCGCGCTGCTGCAAAGCATGCAGTCGCTGAGCCCCGCCGCGAAGAATTCGCGGATCGTGCTGCTGACGCCGGGGCCGCACAGCGCGACCTATTTCGAGCATGCGTATCTCGCGCGCTATCTTGGCCTCACGCTCGTCGAAGGCGGCGACCTGACCGCGCGCGACAACCGCGTATTCCTGAAGACGCTGAGCGGGCTCGAACCGGTGCACGGCATCCTGCGGCGCGTCGACGACGCGTGGCTCGATCCGCTCGAACTGCGGCCCGATTCGATGCTCGGCGTGCCGGGGCTGTTGCAGGCCGTGCGCGCGGGTAACGTGCTGCTCGCGAATGCGCCGGGCTCGGGCTTCCTCGAATCGCCGGCGATGCTCGGCTTCATGCCGCGTCTCGCGGAAGGCCTGCTCGGCGAAACGCTGACGTTGCCCGCCGTGCATTCGTGGTGGTGCGGCGAGGCGGCCGCGTGCGACGACGCGCTGCCGCGGCTCGCGCGCAGCATCGTCAAGGCATCCTATCCGCCCGACGTGCAGGAGAACGGTGCATTCGAACCGGTGATCGGCGCGCGGCTCACGCAGGCGCAACTGGCGGAATGGCGCGCGCGGATTCTCGCGCGGCCCGAACATTACACGGTGCAGGCGGATCTGCCGCTGTCGCAGGCGCCGACCTGGCCGCGGCCCGATGCACCCGACGGCAACGACAGCGCGCGGATCGTGCCGAAGCCGCTGCTGTTGCGCGTGTTCGCGCTCGCCGACGGCGCGCAGCGCTGGCGGCTGCTGCCGGGCGGGCTGTCGCGGGTCGGCACGCGCGACACGCTGTTCAATGCGCCGATGCCGCATGGCGGCAGTACCGTCGATACGTGGGTGATGACCGAGGGCATCGTTGATTCGACGACGCTGCTGCAGACCCACCTCGGCCCCGACGATCTCGTCGAGCGGCCACGCGCGATCGCGAGCCGCGCGGCCGAGAACCTGTTCTGGCTCGGCCGCTACACTGAGCGCGCGACCAACCTGATGCGCCTGGCGCGTGCCGCGCTCGAACGGCTGCGCGGCGAGGACGACGTCGACAGCCCCGCGCATCTGGAGCTGATCGACACACTGTGCCGCGACACCGGGCTGATCGCGGCCGACGCGCCGAATGCCGTCGATGCGCCGCGCGCGTTCCAGCATGAGCTGGCGACGTCGCTGACGCGCGGCGCCGATCGCACGTCGGGGATCGCGTCGTGCCTGTTCGGCATGCGCGGCGCGGCGGCCGCGATCCGCGAGCGGCTGTCGAGCGATCAGTGGCGGCTGATCGACGACGCGACGCAACTGTTCGCGGACAGCGCAGGGCAGCCGGAGGCGGAGGAGCAGATCGGCAACGAGGCGCTGCAACTGCTGGAACGTCTCGGCCTGCTGCTCGGCGCGATCACCGGCGCGCAGACCGACAACATGACACGCGACGACGGCTGGCGCCTGCTGTCGATCGGCCGGCAGATCGATCGACTCGACTTCCTGTGCAGTGTGCTGAAGTTCGCGTTCGACGAAGGCGCCGTGCATCGGCAGGACGGCTTCGAACTCGTGCTGGAACTGTTCGACAGCACGATCACGTTCCGCTCGCGCTTCCAGCGCGGCTTCGACGTCGCGCCGCTGCTGTCGCTCGTCGTGCTCGATACGGACAACCCGCGTTCGCTCGGCTGGGTCGTGCAGGCGCTGCGCGGCCGGCTGACCAAAGTGGAGCGCAGCGAAGGCTATGCGCTGTCCGAACTGGCCGAGACGGTGCCGGACATCCCCGCGTGGTCGCTGCACGAGCTGTGCGAGACCACCGAAGGCGGTCGGCACGACAAGCTGCTCGCCGCGCTCGATACGACGGTGAAGGCGGTTTGGGATCTGTCGAACCGGATCGGCGAGCGCTATTTCAGCCACGTGCGCGAGGCGGGCAGGACGCTATGGTGACGACGAAAGGCGCGCCCAAAACGCCGGCCGGTTCCGGAAGCGCACGGCAGGCGCCGGCCTCGGCTCCCGTTCCGGCTCCAGTTCCGGCTCCAGTTCCAGCCCAGGCCCAGAGCCAAGGCCAGGCCGCAACGAACGCACCGGCTGCCGCCGCACCGGGCCGGTTGCTGCGCGTCACGCACGACACCGAATACCGTTACGCGGCACGCGTTGAATCCGCGCAGCACCAGGCACGCCTGCAACCGCTCGCGACGCCGCGCCAGCAGGTGCTGTCGTTCTCGCTCGACATCGAGCCCGCACCGGAATCGGTCTGCACCGAACTCGACGCGTTCGGCAATGCACGCGCGTCGTTCGCGCTGAACCTGCCGCACGACACGCTGCTGGTGCGCAGCCGCAGCACCGTGCGCGTGACGCCGCCCGTGTGGTCGCTCGGTGCCCGCGGCGAGCCGCCGCCCGCGATCGCGAACCCGGACGCCGCGCAGGCCACCGCGTGGGAGGCCGTGCGCGACCGCTTGCGGTTCCGCGCGGGGCAGCCTTACGACCCGGCGAGCGAATTCTTGTTCGCATCGCCGCACGTGGCGTGCGACCCCGAACTCGCCGCGTACGCGGCCGCGAGCTTCACGCCGCAACGGCCGCTGGTGCAGGCGGCGTGGGATTTGATGCGGCGCGTGCATGCCGATTTCGCGTACACGCCGAACAGCACCGACATCACGACGTCGGCGCTCGACGCACTGCGGCTACGCAAGGGCGTCTGCCAGGATTTCGCGCACGTGATGATCGGCGCGCTGCGCTCGCTCGGGCTGGCCGCGCGCTACGTCAGCGGCTACCTGCTGACGCAGCCGCCACCCGGCCAGCCGCGGCTGATCGGCGCCGATGCGTCGCATGCGTGGGTCGAGGTGTACGACCCGGCGTGGCCCGAGGATGGCGGCTGGCTGCAACTCGATCCGACCAACGATCGTGCGCCGGGCGACGACTACGTGATGCTGTCCATCGGGCGCGACTACGCGGACGTGACGCCGCTGCGCGGCGTGATCCGCGGCGGCGGGGCGGATCAGGAGCTGAAGGTCGGCGTGACGGTCGAGCCGCTCGATGCGGCTTGAGGGCGCCGCGTGTCGCACTTACGCGCTTTAAGTCTTCGTTAATTCTGCACGCCTAGCATGGTGATGCCGGCAGCGATTCGGACTCCGGTCCGACGCGCCGGCGGCACGCGCGGGTGCGTCGACGTCACGGCGCCGCGCCGTCGCGCGTCGCCATTTCCATGCAACGGCGGCAGACCATGATCAAGCACTTCGACTACACGCTCGGCAACGAGACGATCGCGCTTTGTGCGAGCTTCGGCGCGGGCCCGGCATTCCGCCGCGTGCTCGTGAGCCGCGCGGATTCGATGGAGACGCTCGTGGTGCTCGATGCGCGCGGGCTGTCAGGCTTGCTGAAGGTCGCGACCGAGGAACCGGAAGGGCTGCTCGACGACGCGATCCGCAAGGTCGGTGACGAACAGCTCGTCGAGCAGGCAATCAGCGGCCGGACGATCGTCGAAGCCGCTTTGTGATCGGGCGGCGCGTGAGCGTGCCGGCAGGCACGGCTGCACACGCCGCGTCGTTTCGCGTTGTTCCGTTGCTCAGGCGGCGAACCGGTCCGTCGCCGCGACCAGCGCCTCCAGAATTCCCGGTTCGTTGTACGCATGTCCGGCGCCGGGCACGATTTCGAACGTCGCCTCCGGCCACGCCTTCGATAGCTCCCACGCCGTGCGTGCGGGTGTCGCGATGTCGTAGCGGCCCTGCACGATCACGCCCGGAATGCCGGCGAGCCTATGCGCGTCGCGCAGCAACTGGCCTTCCTCGACGAAGCCCTTGTTCACGAAGTAGTGGTTTTCGATCCGCGCGAACGCGAGCGCGTAGTGGCCGTCCGCGAAGTGCGCGGCGAGCGTGGGATCGGGCAGCAGCGTGATCGTGCGGCCTTCCCAGATGCTCCACGCGCGCGCGGCTTCGAGCTTCGCGGCTTCGTCGTCGCCGGTCAGCCGACGATGGTAGGCGGCCATCAGGTCGCCGCGCTCGGCTTCCGGAATCGGTGCAAGGAAGTCCTCCCAGTGATCGGGGAACAGCCACGACGCGCCTTCCTGGTAGTACCACAGCAATTCCGCGCGACGCATCGTGAAGATGCCGCGCACGATCAGCGCGCTCACGCGTTCGGGGTGCGTCTCGGCGTACGCGATCGCGAGCGCGCTGCCCCACGAGCCGCCGAACACCAGCCATTGCTCGGCGCCGACCATCTCGCGCAGGCGTTCGATATCGGCGACCAGATCCCACGTCGTGTTGTTCTCGAGGCTCGCGTGCGGCGTCGAGCGTCCGCAGCCGCGCTGGTCGAACAGCAGGATGTCGTAGCGCTCGGGATCGAACAGGCGGCGATGGTCGGGGCCGCAGCCGGCGCCGGGGCCGCCGTGCAGGAACACGGCGGGCTTGCCGGCCGGGTTGCCGCAGCGCTCCCAGTAGATGCGGTGGCCGTCGCCGGTGTCGAGGTGGCCGTGGGCGTAAGGTTCGATCGGTGGGTACACAGGCAGGCTCCGGGTGAGGGGCGACAGGGGGCGGACGACGCGCGGGCCGGTGTGCGGGCGGCAAGGTACTGCGAAGCGTGCTGCGCCGCAAAATTCGTTGCGTGGGCATCGGACCGACCGCCGCCGGACAAGGCTTGTCATTATGCCCATTCACCGCGCCGGACGTCGGCACGTTTTGGCCGGGCGTTCGTCGCTGGCGGTATGTGCGCCGCGGATTTTTGAAGCAATTTCATTCCGATATTTTTCATACAAAATCCCGGCGGCAGGTCGGCGGGTCAATCGGAGCGCCGGCAACGCCTGTTTCTCCACCGTGCCAACGGAAACCAGCCGATGAACCATCGCGTCACGCAGTTGACCGGGTTGCGCGCCGTCGCGGTCGCGATGGTCGTCGTCGGTCATGCCGAGCATGTGCTGCCCGGCGGCTATACGGGCTGGTATGCGCCGTTGCGGCTGATCGCCGACGGCCGGCTCGGCGTGCTGATCTTCTTCGTGCTGAGCGGTTTCCTGATCACCAACGTGCTGCGCGCCGAATTCGCGTGCACGGGCGGTATCGCGCTGACGTCGTTCTACGTGCGCCGGGCGCTGCGGATCTGGCCGGCTTGCTACGTGTATCTCGCGGCCGTCGCGATCATGGCGTTCGCCGGCGGGTTCGACGTCGATCGCCGGCAATGGCTCTATGCGGCGCTGCATCTGTGGAATTACTCGGCGTGGTTCGGGCTGACCGGCGACAACGCGCTGCATCCGGACGGCGCGTGGTACCTCGGCCATTTCTGGTCGCTCGCGCTCGAGGAGCAGTTCTACTGGTTCTGGCCGCTGCTGTTCGTGTTCGGCATCCGCCGCGCCGGCACGCGCTGGCTGGCCGCGCTGATCCTGATCGTGCCGCTGGTGCGCGCCATGACGTATTTCGTTGCGCCGACGCTGCGCGGCCAACTCGGGATGATGCTGCACACGGGTGTCGATCCGATCCTGATCGGCTGCTATGCGTCGCTCAACCGCGAACGGCTCGAAGCGTGGATCGGTTCCTGGCGCGGCGAGGCGCGCATCGTGACGGCGCTCGTCTTCGTCGTGCTGCTCGGCATGCCGCTCGCCGAACACCGGCTCGGCGGCTTCTGGAATGCGACGTACGGCGTGACGCTCGAAGCCGCGCTGATCGCGATCGTGATCGTCGTGCTGAATTTCCGCGGCGAGTTCTGGTGCGCGCGCTGGCTGCGCGCCGAGCCGGTGGTGTTCGTCGGCACGATTTCGTTCAGTCTCTATCTGTGGCAGCAGCCTTTTGCGAACCCGCGCCTGCCCGTGCCGCATGGGTTTCCGCTCGGCATCGTGTGGGCGCTGATGGCCGCGACCGCCAGCTATTTCCTCGTCGAGAAACCGTTCCTGCGGCTGAAGGATCGCTATACGGCGCGCGAGGCGCGACGCGTGCGGGACGACGCGTTGCGGATGCCGGCGCCGACCGAGGCGATCGGGCCGAAGGTGGTGGAGTAGGCGGGCGGGGCGGCGTCGCGCCCGTGGCATTACTTGAAGCGTTGCATCGCGGCCGGCGAATACCAGAAGTTCCGGAACATGTCGATTCCATAGGACTTGCCGTCGTAGTGGACGATCGTGCGCGCCGTGCGCTTGCCCGTATCCGAGTAATCACCGTTCTTGCGCTGCGTCTTCGTGATGTGCGCGGTGATCGAGAGGTCGGCGAAGCCGTGGCTCGACGTTTTCTCGACGGCGATCGTCATGCGGGCGTCTTCGCTGCGCGCATCGCCTGTACCCGGGCCGCAGGCGTCGCCTTCGACGCTGACCCAGCCGTACAGATTCGTGCCGAACACCGGGCGGATACGGCCGCCTTCACGCACCCACAGCGTCAACTCTTCACTGGTGTTGGCATCCGGGCAACTCGGCCCACGCGCGCTGCTGGTAAACACGACGCCGAACGCACGCACGTCGGGCGACAACCGGTAGGGCGCCGTATCGATGCGGTAGCTGTCCTCGTCGATCTCCGTCGCCGCATCCTCTTCGACCACCGACCGATCGGCCGCGACGACCTTGCCGCCCTCGACGAGCGCCACGACCTGTAGCTTGCGGCTGACGTACGGGTCCTTGCTCTTCGGCAGCGAATCGAAGGCGACGGCCGCGATCGTCGTTTCCGGCGCGTTCGGCATGGCCTTGCACGACGACGCGACGACGAGCCGGTCCGCGTCGCGCGTGGCGATGCGTGCGCTCGCGATGCCGGCCCAGCGGGCGATGGCCGTGACGATTTCGTCGCTGCAAGACTGGCTGTCGGCGGCGTGGGCGACAGGGGCGGCGGCGAGCGCCAGCAGCGGGGTAAAACGAAGGATTCTCATTGTCGCGATCGGAAATGTTTCTTCATGAATTTTCGTGAGTGTCGCCACTGGCCCGAAGCGGCCTCTCGGGCCTAACGACGGATTCCGCGGTACAGCGGCCTCTCGCCGATATTTATCGAAAACCTAGTCGAACCGTAGGCGCTATTGCCCCTTGGCCTCTGATCCATTCCATCCATAATATTTGAGGACATTTTTCCAAAACGCCTCCCGAGCCTCGAGTGTTGGAATCGGGTCATAGCGTCGTCTTTCAATATAAGGATTGTCACCGACTTTGTGCCCCGGTGTAGCTATCCAGTCACCGAACACCTCCTCGCCACTTCTTCGACGAGTCATCTGTGCCTCTGTAAACGAGGTCGTCTCGTCACATGAATTCGAGGCTTTCTCGTAGAACCCTGACGCATGTTTAGCAGTTCCAGAAAGTATTTTCCGTAAGTGCATCAAACAAATATTTTTTGGGTTAAACAGTAGCTTCACGTACATCGATATGTCGCTTTGCTGCTCAAGCGACAAACCGAACGTCGTCGGAATTTGTTTCAAGCGGAGTCTGAGGGCTCTCTCCTCGTTGTTGTATACCCACAAATTTATTGGCGGTTCATGGCACTTTGAGTCTGGATCGCCGTATTTACCGTCGCAGTAAACGACGTTTGGCGGTTCTGCAAGCTCGCTGCTATCGAACGATAGGTGAACAAAATACAGTTTACGCTTCAGGAGGGCATTAACTTCGTCCCAATTCACGCGTACGCCGCCACCACAGATGTCCGAAGGCAAGTCATCTTTGCGACACTGCTCGCTGTCGGCGGGAGGTGTGAACATGCGTGACTTGAACTCCGCAAGTAGGCGAGTACGATTTGCGGCCAACAATGCGTCAAAAGCAGCGAGAAGCGTATGAGTATCTAGTACCCATCCCGAAGCCGATCGCATGCTTGGCGTGTCATCTTGGTGAAACCCTTGCGCTCCAAATGCATCAACCGTCAGGACCACGATCTGGTCGCAGTTCGTTAAGAGGCGATGCGAGTCTTCAATCAATGCTCTTTTCACCGCCAGTAGACCAAGGTTGTCAACGTTTCCGCCGTCGATGAGATGGATGAACCTCGGCTTTCCCAACTCCCGCTCGGTCGAGCCTAACCGAAATCGGTTTAGAACGACGGGAGAAAGCAACCCGGGAAACGCTGCAGATGCTGCGACAGCACGGGAGAGAGGCAACGTCGAGTAATTGACACCGATGGAGTCTAGGTCCGACGGTGAAAACGTGAACAGACTCCCGAACGGTCGAGGCTGAAATGCCGTGGTGCCTTCGGCTGTGGCAACGGTAGAATTGATAATAATCTGGGGACGATTTGGATTAAAGTCGCCAAGTGTCAGTTGCCGTTTAGCTGGCGACAGTCCAAACAAAACGCTTGAGTTCAAAGCCGCAAAAAACGCGTCTGTACGATTCGTGTGACCGAAAATGTAGCCGCCAAGGAACTCAGGATTTGCTAGTTGTTCGGCCATGTCGAATTTCAAATTTTCAGCGAGCCGTGTGCGAATCAGTGAATCATTCCATACAGGCCGCCAACTGTCCCCTGTAGTCCGGTCGGTTGAAATGCCGTACAGCGCGGCGGCTAGCGATCCTCCTGACACGGACGAAACAACGTTGATGTAGTTCGTTAGATCAGTTCCGTCGACGTCCTTTAACTCTGATATTACGCGCGCGCCTAAATAGGCAGCTCGAGACCCTCCCCCTGAAATGGTCAAGAAGAATGCGGTATTTTGGCCGCTACCGTTTGCAGAACACACCTGTTTCTGGAGAATTGGTTCGGAGCGGTTTCCGACCGAGAGTGATGCTTCGGGTGATCCGGCGATATTTGGTGCGCATCCAACGGCCAATATTGCAGCGATTAGAAGCGAGGAGATCAAAGCGACTCGGTTTTGCATGTTAAATACGAAAATTATTAGGCCTGTCCCTTATTGTGATGCTCGGTGACCATTGTTTGCGCTATCTATGCACGCACACGACTTTGGCGTGGCCGGTGTCCGAAGAGTGTTGCGCTCCGAACGACAGTTTTCTAATTCGATAGCGAGATACAAGTGGCCGGCAGGCGGTGCATGCGGCCGATTATTCGTGGCCGAATGCCGACAACCTGTCCCATGTTCCCCAAAATTTGCAAAGAACAACAAAAAAGGCCCTTGCGGGCCTTTCGTAGACGAGGTTCGGACAACGCTTACCGAGTCAGCGCCGTAAACCCGTCCAGCAATCGATCGACATCAGCTGCCTGAATCGCGCCCATCGTCGAGATCCGGAACAGTTCCTTTGACAGCCCGCCTTGCCCCGCGTAAATCACGAAGCCACGCGCCTTCAGTCCGTCGTGCAGCGCTTCATACGTCATACCCTGCGGCAACCGATACGCACGCAGGACGACCGACGACGCGCCTTCCGGCAGCACCAGCGGCATGCCGCGCGCAGCAAGCCCGGCTTGAGCCTGGTCGGCAAGCGCCTTGTAATGCGCATGCCGCGCACGCCAACCGCCGGCCTCATCGAACTCGCGCAGCGCCTCGACGAGCGCGTAATACGCATGCACGGACGGCGTAAACGGCGTATTTCGCTGATCCTGCAGCTTCGCGAGACGGCCGAGATCGAGGTAATAGGTACGGCTCGCCGCTTTCGCGAGCGCGCTGCGGCGCACGATCACGAACGCCGCGCCCGGCACGCCGTGCAGGCATTTGTTCGCGGTCGCGGCAACCGCGTCGATGTCGCCGCCGGCGAAGTCGATCGCTTCCGCGCCGAAGCTGCTGACACCGTCCACGAGCATCTTCACGCCGCGCGCACGGCACACTTCTGCAATCGCGCCGAGGTCGTTCAGTCGGCCCGTCGTCGTTTCGTGATGAATCACGGCGACATGCGAATACCCACCCGCATCGAGCTTCGCAGCGATCTGCGCGAGATCGGGCGCCTGCATCCACTCATGCTTCAACACCGCATGCGCGATGCCGTACTGCGTGGCGATCTGCGTGATCCGCTCGCCGTACACGCCGTTCTCGATCACGAGCAGCTTGCCGTCCTGCGGCACGAGCGCCGCGATCATGCTTTCGACGGCGGCCGTGCCCGAGCCCGTCATCAGCACGGCGGCCCATTCGGCCGGATCGAGTTCGTACGCGGCGACGAGGCGCGCGCGCGCTTCATCCTGCAGGTCGAAGAATTCGCTTTCGCGATGACACAGATCGGGTTGCAGCAGGCTGCGGCGCACGCGTTCGGAGAGCGTGACCGGGCCGGGGTTCAGCAGCAGCATCAATGGGCTCCTTCAACGTGGGCTTCGGTCTGCGCGGCGCCGATGTGCCGCATCAGACGGGTCTTGACCTCGACCGGCGTGACGGTCGGGCGGGGCAGGCCGTCGGGTACGCCCGTGCGGATCCCCACGCGAACGAACTGCACACCGGATGGCCGGACCCCGTCGGCTTGAGTGGAAAGCGTCGCATCGAGCACGTCGAGCGTATCGCCTTCGACCGCCGACGCGTAGCCGCACGCGGCCGCGACACCCGCGAACGACACATGCTGCGACACCGTCGCCTGGCCGCCCGTCGATTCGTGCGCGCCGTTGTCGAGCAGCACGTGCGTGAGGTTGGCCGGGCCGTAGGTGCCGAGCGTCGCGAACACGCCCATGCGCATCAGCGCGGCGCCGTCGCCGTCGACGGCCACCACGTGCAGGTCGGGGCGCGCGAGCGCGAGGCCGAGCGCGAGCGGCGTCACGCAGCCCATCGAGCCGACCATGTACAGCTGGTTCGGGCGATCGTCGAGCGCGTAGAGTTCGCGACCGCAGAAACCGGTCGACGCGAGCACGACGGTCGAATCGACCGGCGTATGCGCGATCACGCGCTGCAGCGCGTCGTGACGGGTCGGCCACGCATCGGCCGACGCCGCGCCCGACGCCGATTGCGCGGCGACGTGCGCACGCGGCTTCGCGGCCGGGTTCGCCTTCAGCTCATACGGCGCGACGCTGCCTTTCTGCATCACGAGCGCGTACGGGCGGCCCGTTTCGTCCATGTGCGCGATCGCGCGGTCGAGCGCCGGGCCGACCTGTTCGGGGTCGGTCGGGAACGTCTCCCACGGAATCTCCATCGTATCGAGCATCGCGGGCGTGATCGGGCCCATCAGCGCGTGCTGCGGCTCGTCGGCCACGCCCGGCTGGCCGCGCCACGTGACGATCAGCAATTGCGGCAGGCGGAACGTCCAGGTGAGCGACGTGAGCGGGCTCACCGCGTTGCCGAGCCCCGAGTTCTGCATCATCGCGATCCCGCGCTTGCCGCCGAGCGTCGCGCCTGCGATCAGCGCGACCGCGTCGCCTTCGTTCGCGGCCGACACGTAGTGCAGCGTCGGGTCCTGCAACACGTAATTGATGAACGGCGTCAGGTACGAGCAGGGCACGCCCGCGTACCAGTCGAAGCCGCGTTCGCGCGCGGCCTCGACGAACTGGGCCGCTTCGATCATTGCGCGCCCCCGTTGCCGGTGCCCGGTTCGGACAGCGGCGTCTGGCCGTGCGCGAAGTCGCCCGCGCGGCGGAAGTCTTCCAGGTCGTTGACGCCGCGCCAGTGGCCGTGCACGTACTGCACCTCGATCTTCTCGCCGGCGGCGATCAGTTCGTTCAGCAGCGACGGAATGTCGAGCGTGTCGAAATCAGGGCGCGCCTGCAGCGTCGCGAGCATCGCCTTCAGGCGATCGACGCCCGCGCCGCGCACGTTCAGCAGGCCGATCCAGCGGCCGTGCGGCGTGCTCGTGGCGACGTCGCTCGACACACGTTGCAGGTAGGTCTTCTGGCCGAACAGGCCGCGATCGTCGGCCGCCGAGCAGAGGGCGAAGTCGCGCACGCTCTGGTTGGTCTCGGTGAGCGACGAATCGACCACCACGCTGAACTCGGCCTCGCTCTCCGCGAGGTCGCGCACGATGTAGCTGCGGAACAGCAGATCGCCGTACGAGATCACGGTGTCGCCGGTCAGGCGTTCGGCCGCGCAGGCGAGCGACGCGAGCTCGCCCGTTTCCGCGTGGCGCTCGTTGACGACGAGCTTGATGCCCGACGTATCGATCGCATCGGCGCGATAGCCGCCGACCACGGTGATGTCGTTTACGCCATGCGTCTTGAAGCCGTCGACGAGCCAGCGCAGCAGCGGCTTGCCGGCGACCGGCAGCATGACCTTCGGCTTGTCTTCGGTCACGGCTTCGAGGCCCTTGCCGCGGCTCGCGGCGAGCACGATCGCGGCATTCGACGCGCGCGACGACGACGACAGGTAGATACGCTCGGCGGCCGAGTACTCGTCGGCGTCCTGCAGGCGGAAGATCTCGTTGACCGATGCCACGCGGTCCTCGACGTTGATCAGCGTTTCGCTCTCGTGGATCTCGCGCGCGGTCGCCTGCATCGCGGATGCCGACGCGCGGATCAGATGATTCGCCCAGATCACGGTGCTGATGCCGGCCTGGCGGAACACGTCGGTCGGCGTGCTGTAGTACTTGGTCGGCACGATCACGAGCGGCGCCTTGCCGCTCCATTCGCGCGCGAACTGCAGGATCTCGTCCGGGCGCGACAGCTTGCTGTGGATCAGGATCGCGTCGGCGCCGGCTTCCGCATACGCGTTCGCGCGGCGCAGCGCCTCGTCCATCCCCCAGCCCGCGATCAGCGCCTCGACGCGCGCGACGATCGAGAAGTCGGGATCGGTCTGCGAATCCTTGCCGGCCTTGATCTTGCCGCAGAACTCGTCGATTTCCGCGAGCGGCTGGCGCTCGCCGCCGATGAAGCTGTTCGTCTTCGGGAACTGCTTGTCCTCGATGCACACGCCCGCGATGCCGCGCTGTTCGAGCTTCTTCACGAGGCGGCGCACGTTGTTGAAGTTGCCGTAGCCGGTGTCGCCGTCGAGCAGGATCGGCAGGTCGCTCGCGTCAGCCATGAATTCGAGCACGTCGACGACTTGCGTCCAGCTCGCTTCGTTGTTGTCGCGCACGCCGAACTGCGCGGAGATCGCGAGGCCCGACGCCCAGATACCCTTGAAGCCGGCCTCGCGGACGATCCGCGCGGACAGGCCGTTGTGCGCTTCCATCAGGAATTCGAGATCGCTGCTGACGAGCATGCGGCGCAGGCGCGCGCTGCGTGATTCGGTGAAGTTGGGTTCGCGTGCGTTCATCGTGCGGCTCCGGCGGTGGTGCGTTGAATCAGGGGAAGAATGTCTTGCGTCGCGCGTGCGACGTCGTTCGGGAAATCGATCTCGATCCACGGCAAGCCGGTGACGTCGGCGACGTCGAACGAATGGCCGCCTTCGAGCAGCAGGTCGCGCACGGCTTCCTCGTGCGGCATGTTCGCGCGGCCGCTGTCGACGTAGCCCGCGACGAGGGTCGCGAGGCGGCGCGCGGTGCCTTCGGTGAAGCGGAAGAAGCCGACCGATTCGCCGATCGTGTCGTAGTCGAGGTCGACCGCGAGCTGCTTGCGCAGCTCGACCGGCACGCCGTTCTTCAGGCACAGCTTGACGGGTTCGTCGCCGGCCTCGAAGTCGCGGTCGATCAGCAGGCGGTCGACCGTCTTGTCGGCATCGGCCACCAGCGCGTGCAGGATGTTCTCGTCGTACAGCACGTCCGCGTCCATCAGCAGCACGTCGCCGCCGCGCGTCATCGCATCGGCGACGGTATGCACGGTCAGCACGCTGCCGAGGTCGTAGCGCTCGTTGATCACGATCTCGGCGGTGCGGCCGAGGCGCTTCAGTTCCTGCTCGACCTTCTCGTGCTGGAAGCCGAGCCCGAGCACGATTTCATCGACGCCCGCGGCGTCGAGCACACGCAGATGGCGCTCGAGCAGCGACACGTCGTCGAAGCGCAGCAGGCACTTCGGGAACTGCGCCTCGGGCGGTTGTTGCAGGCGCAAGCCGAGGCCTGCCGCAAGAATGATGGCTCGCATGGGTTCTCCAACCAAAAAGCCGGCGATCTGAACGATCAGTCGGCGAGCGGCTGCGGCGCACGGCGCCGCTGCCAGTTTCTTTCACTGAAATGCAGATAGAGCAGGCCGGGCAGGCCGAGCGCGAGTTCGCGCGCGCGCTTCGCGAGCGACAGCGCGAGCGCCGCGTCGGGCGGCAAGCCGACCAGCGGCGCGAGCAGCAGGTAGCCGCCTTCCTGCGCGCCGAGCGAGCCCGGGATCGCGAAGGCTGCGCCACGAATCGCCTGGCCGACGCTTTCGAGCAGCAGCGCGTCGAGCCAGCTCACCGGGTGCCCGAGGAAGTGCAGCGCGAGCCACACTTCCGCGGTGCCGACGATCCAGCCCGCGAGACTCAACGCGAAGGTCTTCGCGACTTTCGCGCGATCGCGGTACAGCGCGCCGACCGCGTCGTCGATCGCGTCGGCGCGCGTGGCCAGCGACGACCAGTCGCGCGGGCCGAGCAGCTTCGACGCGAGGCGCAGGCCGCGGCCGAACAGCCCGCGCCGCTGTGCCGCGTAGAACGCGACGGCGAGCGCGCCGAGCACGCCGGTGGCGATCAGCGCGGGCGTGCGCAGATACGCGACCGACTCGTGCGTCGCATACAGGCTGAACGCGGCGATGCCGATCAGCGCGAACGCCATCTGCGCGAGCGCCTGCATCGTCGTGCTGACGGTCACGGCGGCGGCCGCGTCGGCCATCCGCGTGCCGCGCTGCGCGAGGTGGCGCACCATCAGCACCGGGCCGCCGATCTGCCCGGCGGGCAGCAGGCTGTTCACCGATTCGCCGACCCAGCGCGCGCGCAGCGCGTTGCCGAGTTCGGCGCCCGGCTGCCCGCGGCGGAACATCACGGAGATCGCGACCGCGTCGATCGCGAGCGGCACGACGTGGAACGCCGCGACGAGCGCGAGGCCCCAGCCGGCCGCGAGGAACGTGGACGCCACCGCGCCGACGCCCTGCCAGGCCAGCAGTGCGATGAAGAGTGCGGTCCCGAGGGACAGCAGGATGAGGCCCGCGCGTGTCATGACCCGCTCGTGCGTCGCGTCGCCAGTTGCTTGAACACCTGGCGGAAACCGAAATACGCGATCGCGTCCTTCATGTTCGAGATGAAGCGCTTCCACGGCCGCATGCCGGGGTTCGTCACGTATTCGAACGTGAGCGACACGCGCATCTCGTTCTGGCCGAGCGGCGTGATGCGGTGGCGCAGCTTGTCGCCGTCGAACAGCACGATGCCGCCGTCGGCGATCTGCACGGAGCCCGGTTCGTCGGCGACGTCCGGGTTGCGCGTATGCAGCTCGTAGTCGAGCCGGCACGACGATTCGTCGATCACGCCGATCAGCAGCGTGTAGCGCCGGCCGTCGTAGTACGACGTGTCGTAGTGCCAGCCGATGTGGTCGCCGGGCTTCGTGTAGTAATACAGCGCGTACGCGTGCGGATCGTCGGCCGGCGACAGCATCAGCTTGTCGCCGGTGATCTTCTCGAGGAAGGAGATGAGTGCCTTCGAGCGGTACAGCTCGGCGATGTACGGCGCCTGCTCGTCGATCGTATGGCGGCTCACGCTGCCGCCCTGCTTGTGGCCGGGCAGGTAATTGCGGTTCAGGCCGGCCTGCATCGCGCGGGCGGCGTTCGCCAGCTTCGCGTGCGCGTCGGGCGGCAGGAACGCGTCGAGATAGAGGAACGAGCCCTGGCGCGTGTAGTCGCCGCGCAGGCGGTCGAGGTCGAGCTGGCCGACGCAGTCGGCCACGGTGCGGTCGGGATCGGCCGCGGCCGCGCGCACGGGCGCGGGGCGTGCCGGGCTCAGCACGGAATCGTCGCGCGTGCTAGGAGTCATTTGGAAGCCTGGATTTCGGTTGGGTTCTGCGCGGCCGGGTTCTGCGGAAGGTTGCCGCGCCGCACGATGCGCCACCAGTCGATCACGACCCAGGCGGCGAACAGCGGGGCGCCGATCGACGCCGCGAGCAGGAACGGCTCGACGCCGTCCACGAGCGTCACGATCGGCAGCAGGTACAGCACGTCTTCGGTCTCGAAGCCGCCGGCGAACGCCTGCTTGGTGCCGGCCTTGCCGGCGATCGACTCGATCCGCATGCGCAGGAAGAAAATCAGTGCGACGGCCGCGCCGGCCACCGCGCCGAGCAGCACCGGCGACGCGGCCATCTGGCCGCCCTGCGCGACGATGCCGACGCCCATGCTGACGAACAGCGCGACCGTTACGAGCGCATCCGCCGCGAGGTCGTAAAAATGACCGATCTTGCTGGACTTGCCGCTGATGCGCGCGAGCTCGCCGTCGGTGTGGTCGACGAAGTTCGACAGCACGATCAGGAACGCGCCTGCATTGCTCCAGCCGAAACCGCCGTGCGCGAGGCACCAGGCGCCGGCGAGGCCGATCAGCAGACGAAGGGTAGTGAGGTGATTCGGGGTGACCGGCGTATCGACGAGCGGTCGGACAAGCGAGCGCGCGAGCCGCGCATCCCAGGTGCGTGGCGGGGGCGGCTCGGGTCGTGTGGCGGTTTTTCTTTGGTCCATCGGCGAAATATATACGGAATTGTAATTTGGTGCTTTTTATTCGATCAATGTCCTGACATACGGGAGTGTTACCGCGTCTTGCAGGCATCGGCCGGTTCAAAAACACACCTATGAACGAGGCGGCCAACCGGGCCGCCGGACCCGTCTTCCAGTGTGGTCCGCATCGCGCGGCTGTCAAGGCCGGACGGGCCTCGTAGGCCGATCCGACCGGGTTTTTCGCGCCGGTCGGCGATCGCGAACCGGCGATTCGCTCGATGCTTTCATGTGCCTTTCGCGTGCGCCCGGCGCGGGCGGATCGCCTGTCACAGAACGGTCGTTCGATACCCGGCAAATCCGGCAAGGATCTTTTGCATCCAGCGGACATTTCGCAGCGATGGCCTCTGCGATACTCCGGACCGTGCCCGTGGTGCCGGGCCGCCCCTCGCGGCCCCAAGGGCTTCGCGTCGCTCAGGAGACACCCCCCGCGACGTCAACGACAGACCCAAGCGTCAGATAACCAGCCATGTCTTCTTCACGCATCCTCGCTCCCGCCCTGCGTTCGCTCGTCCGCACCGCCGACGAAGCCGCCGCGCTGATCCGCCCCGGCATGACCGTCGCCATGAGCGGCTTCACCGGGTCGGGCTATCCGAAGGCCGTGCCGGCCGCGCTGGCCGCCCATATCGACGCGGCGCACGCGCGCGGCGAGGACTTCCGGATCAACGTACTGACGGGCGCGTCGACCGCACCGGAACTCGACGGCGCGCTCGCCCGCACCAACGGCATCTCGATGCGCTTGCCGTACCAGTCCGACCCGACGTTGCGCGACAAGATCAACGGCGGCGAAGTCGATTACCAGGACGTCCACCTGAGCCACGTCGCGCAATACGCGTGGTTCGGGCTGTACGGCGACCTCGACGTCGCGATCGTCGAGGTCGCGGGCATCCGCGAGGACGGCCTGCTGATCCCGTCCGCGTCGATCGGCAACAACAAGACCTGGCTGGAGCGCGCGAAGCACGTGATCCTCGAAGTGAATGCGCGCCAGCCGCTCGGCCTCGACGGGATGCACGACATCTATTACGGCACCGCGCTGCCGCCGCACCGCAAGCCGATTCCGCTGACGAAGAGCGACGACCGGATCGGCGAGCCGTACCTGCGCTGTCCTGCCGACAAGATCGTCGCGATCGTCGAGACCGACGCGCCCGATCGCAGCAATGCATTCTCCGCGCCGGATGCGACGTCCAAGCAGATCGCGCTGCAACTGATCGATTTCCTGCGCCACGAAGTGAAGCGCGGCCGCCTGCCGGAAAACCTGCTGCCGCTGCAGTCGGGCGTCGGCAACATCACGAACGCGGTGCTCGCGGAGCTCAGCTCGGCCGGCTTCTCGAACCTGACGGCCTACACCGAGGTGATCCAGGACGGCATGCTCGACCTGCTCGACGACGGCACGCTGAGCTTCGCGTCGGCCACCGCGCTGTCGCTGAGCCCGGCCGCCGTGCAGCGTTTCGCCGACGAAATCGCGACGTTCCGCGAGAAGATCGTGCTGCGCCCGCAGGAGATCAGCAACCATCCGGAGCTCGTGCGCCGGCTCGGCTGCATCGCGATGAACGGGATGATCGAAGCCGACATCTACGGCAACGTGAACTCGACGCACGTGATGGGCACGAAGATCCAGAACGGCATCGGCGGCTCGGGCGACTTCGCGCGCAACGGCTACCTGTCGTGCTTCATGTCGGCGAGCACCGCGAAGGGCGGGGCGATCTCGCGGATCGTGCCGATGGCGAGCCACGTCGACCATACCGAGCACGATGTCGCGGTGGTCGTCACCGAGCAGGGGCTGGCCGACCTGCGCGGCCTGTCGCCGAAGCAGCGCGCGCGCAAGATCATCGCGACCTGCGCGCACCCGGACTATCGCCCGATGCTCGAGGACTACTTCGAGCGGGCGTCGCGCGACAGCTTCGGCAAGCACACGCCGCACCTGCTCGCCGAGGCGCTGTCGTGGCACGAACGCTACGTGCGCACCGGGACGATGAAGGCCTGACGCGGCCTCGGACGGGCGCATGCGCGCCCGTCAATCCAGCGCCGCATGCGCGACGTCGACACTCGCCGTTTTCTGCGGCGGGCGGATCAGCAGCAACAGCGGGATCATCAGCAGCGTCGCGACGAACATCAGCTTGAAATCGTTCAGGTACGCGATCATCGCGGCCTGCTGGTTGATCGTGCGGTCGAGCAGCGCGAGGTCGACACGGCTGCCGGCCAGCGCCTGCACGGCCGGGTCGAACGGCGTGATGTGGGTCGCGAGGTCGGCATGCGCGACCTGCGTGTTGCGCGTCATCAGCGTCTGCACGATCGAGATGCCGATACTGCTGCCGATGTTGCGCATCAGGCTGTAGGTGGCCGTGCCGTCCGCGCGCAGCTCGGGCGGCAGCGTCGAGAACGACAGCGCGCTCAGCGGCACGAACACGAGCCCGAGGCCGAAGCCCTGGATCACGCCGGGCCATACGATGTCCGCTTCGGACAGCACGATCGTGTACTGCATCATCTGCCACAGCGCGAGCGCGGAAATCGCCAGCCCGGCGAGCAGCAGCATCCGCGCATCCACGTATTTCAGCAGCCTCCCGACGAACAGCATCGCGATCATCGTGCCGGCGCCGCTCGGCGCGGTGACGAGGCCCGTCGTCGCGACCGGATAGCCCATCAGGTTCTGCAGCATCGGCGGCAGCAGCGCGCGAGTGGCATACAGCACCGCGCCGACCACGAAGATGAACAGCGTGCCCGTCGCGAAATTCGGATCGCGCAGCAATTCCGACTTGAAGAACGACGCCTTGCCGACGGTCGCCGTGTGTGCGAGGAAGAACGCGAAGCTCAGGGCCGCGACGAGCGCCTCGATGCGGATCTCGTACGAACCGAACCAGTCGAGCTGCTCGCCGCGATCGAGCATCGCCTGGAACGCGCCGATCGCGAGCGCGAGCGTCGCGAAGCCGAACGCGTCGAATTTCACGTGCGGACGCGGCGCGCGTGCCGGCAGGAAGGTCATCACGCCGGCGAGCGCGAACGCGCCGATCGGCACGTTGATGAAGAACACCCAGCGCCAGTTGTAGCTGTCGGTGAGCCAGCCGCCGAGCGTCGGGCCGAGAATGGGGCCGACCATCACGCCCATTCCCCAGATCGCCATTGCCTGGCCCTGTTTCTCGCGCGGATTGATGTCGAGCAGGATCGATTGCGACAGCGGCACCAGTGCGGCGCCGAACACACCCTGCAGCAGCCGCGCGCCGACGATCTGCACGAGCGTCTCCGACAGCCCGCACAGCGCCGACGCCACCGTGAAGCCCGCAATCGATACGATCAGCAGCCGCTTCACGCTGAGCCGGTCGGACAGCCAGCCGGTGAGCGGCGTCGCGATCGCCGCCGCGACGATGTAGGAGGTCAGCACCCACGTGATTTCGTCCTGCGACGCGGACAGCGTGCCCTGCATGTGCGGCAGCGCGACGTTCGCGATGGTGCTGTCGAGGGTCTGGATCAGCGTGGCGAGCATGATCGACAGGGTCAGCATCGGCCGGTTCAGGGCGGGCGAGGAGGGGGTATCGGCGGCGTCGGCGGCGGGGTTCAAGCGGTGTCTCCGTGGGGCGGCCGCCGTGGTCAGCGATCCGGTATGGCGTAAATTATAAGCATGCTTATTATATAGCCGCTTATCGCTGGGTCGCGAGCCACGGGCCGGTTCCGGCTTGACCCTATAATCGCCGCATGGACAAGACCTACGAGAACCGGATCGGTTACCTGATCGCCGACGTGGCCCGTCTGAACGGACGCCTGTTCGACCGGCGCGCGAAGCGCATCGGGCTGACGCGGGCGCAAAGCCGCGTGCTCGCGTACCTCACGTGGAAGGGCGAGATGAACCAGGCGCGGCTCGCCGAATGGCTCGAGATCACGCCGATCTCGCTCACGCGGCTGCTCGACCGGATGGAAAGCTATGGCTGGATCGAACGCATCGCGAACGACGACGACCGCCGCGCGTTCGTGATCCGGCTGACCGACAAGTCGCGCGAGATCTTTCCGCAGATGCTGGAGGTGGGCGATACCGTCGCCGACGACGGGCTGCGCGGCTTCACGCCCGACGAGCGCGATACGCTGGTGCGGCTGCTCGGGCGGGTGCGCCGCAACCTGATCGACTGCGGCGGCGAGTGACGCGGGTGTCCGGCCGGGCGCACCGGGCAACGGGAATGCGTGGTGAATCCCGGCCGCGTGTACGGGGACGGTGAAGGAGGCCGAGGGGATGCCGGTGCGCTGCTTAACGCGACAGCGCCGCCAGCATGTACGCCGCAAGATAGAGTCCCACCCCGTACGACAGATGCGTGACGAGGCTGCGCCGGCGCGCGACACCCGGCTGCGGCGTGCGCGACGCCGCGATGCCGAAGCCGAACGCCGGCTGCATCACGAAGAACGGCGCGACCACGCTCGCGAGCCCGGCGACGAGTGCGGGAAGCGGCGTCGGCGCATCGATCCATGCCGGGCCGGCGATCAGCACGGGTAGTGCCGCGAACGCGATGCCGATCGCGTAATGCGCGACCCAGCCGAGCGCGCGTTCGCCGGGCACGGGTGCGGCGGCGACGATCGACGCATGCCGGAACCGGCCGTGCATCATGTGGCCGAGCCAGCGGCCGACCAGTGCGTAGTCGAGCGACGGAATCCCGAACGCTTGCCGCCGGAACAGCGTCCATAGGTCCATCAACAGCGTGGCGCCCGCGCCGATCAACAGCAATTTGAGCAGGATGTCGGATGGGCTCATCGCACACCTCCGCTACGGACGGCGATGGCGATGCGGCACGACGGAATACGACGCGGGTTCAACGGTTTCATGGCGGTCCGGGCTTGTCTTCATGGAGTCGAGCGACTATCTTGCAACTTCAAGTTCACTTGAGGTCAAGCATGAGCCGACTGGACATTGCGGACGTTGCGCGGCGCACGGGGCTGCCCGCATCGACGCTGCGTTACTACGAGGAAAAAGGGCTGATCGTTCCGATTGGCCGGCATGGGCTGCGGCGGCAATACGACGAGGCGGTGCTGGAGCGCCTGGCGTTGATCGCGCTCGGCCGCGAGGCCGGTTTCTCGCTCGACGACATCCTCGCGATGGTCGGCGCGGAGGGGCGACCCGCGATCGATCGCGCGAAACTCGACGGCAAGGCCGACGAGCTCGACCGCACGATCCGCCGTCTCGGCGCCGTGCGCGATGCGCTGCGGCATGCGGCCGTGTGCCCGGCCGCGAACCATCTCGAATGTCCGTCGTTCCAGAAACTGCTGCGCATTGCCGCACATCGTCATCCGGCGCGCCGGGCGAAGGGGGAAGGTGCGTAGCCGGCGGGCCGGCGCGAAGCGGGCGGTGCGGTAGCGGGTCGGCAGGAAGGCGGCGACGTGGCGACGCCATCGGCTTGACGTGCCGGGTCGAGAAAAGGCGAAGCCGTCAGTGGGGCTTTCGATTTAAGCGAAGCCGCCTACGCCGGACTCACCCCGCGTAATACACGCGGCATTCCATCTCGCGCCCGCGCACGATCCGCTTGCCGACGAGCGCGCCGTACGTTTCGGTGAAGACGGTGCGCTGGTGCTCGCACTGCACGGCGTCGTAGAAGTAGAGCGAGACCCAGTCGGTCGGTCGATCGGCTTCCGGCGTGCGCATGGCCGCGTGCTGGCTCAGCGCCGTGAAATGCCAGCCGCCCTTGGTCATGTGCATCACCGGCGGCGGCACGTAACCGTCCGCGTTCAGGCGTCGGTGCGCGAGCGTCGGCAGCACGCCCGCGGCCGCCTTGTTGCGGTACTGGCGATCGATGTACAGCAGCAGTTCGACGGGCGGTTCCGTGCCGGGGCCGGCGCTTTGCATGTGGCCTTGCCAGCGCCGGCGGCGGCTCAGCACGTCGTCGAGCGCGGCGCGGATGCCGACCGCGCGCCGCGGGCCGACGCCCGCGATCGTTTCGAGCTGGCCGTTGCGCGCCGCGCGTTCGAGCTCCTCCAGCGTGTCGATGTGCAGCGCGTCATGAATGCGCAGCGCGAGCGCGTGGCCGATGCCCGGCACCGCTTCGAACGCCGACGCGCGTTCCGCGTCACCGCGCAAGCGGTCGAGCTGGCGCCAGCGGCCCGTCACCAGCAGCTCGGCGATCGCCTGCGCGACGCCCGCGCCGATGTCGGGCAGCGCGCCGAGCGCCTCGACGCCGCCGGTGTCGAACACGCCGCGGATGTCGCGGTCGAGCGCGTCGACCGTATCGGCTGCGGCGCGGTACGCGGCCACCCGGTACGGGTTCGCGCCCTGGTCGACGAGCCACTGCGCGGCCTCGCGCAGGCAGGCCGCGACAGGCCGGTTTTCCTCGTACGTCTGGCTGACGGTCGACTGCATGGCAAGGGACCCGGAAAGCACAAACGGAATGGACGCGGCGAACGATGCGCCGGTCGGCTGTCAACCATTGTCGCGACGCGCGATGAAGAAAACTTGATGCGCGTCAATGGCAAACGTAACACAGGCGCGCGGCGCACGGTCGTGCCGGAACGCGGCACGACCGTGCGCGTTGCGCGATGCGCTTACGCGTCGAGAAACGACTGTGCGTTCTCGGCTTCGGCGGCCGTACGCAGCGCGGCGAGCGCCCGTTTCTCGATCTGCCGGACACGCTCGCGCGACATCCCCGCATCCTGCGCGATCGCGTCGTAGGTGTCGGGCTCGGCGCCGCCGAGGCCGAACCGCCGGCGCAGCACGTCGGCCTCGGTCGGCGTGACCGAGCGCAGCAGCGATCGCACGCAGTCGCGCATGCGCGTGTCGGCCAGTTGCTCGAACGGGCTGGCCGATGCCTGGTCCTCGATCAGTTCCACGAGGCCGGTGTCTGCGTCCGGCAGCGGCGTATCGAGCGAGACCGGCTCGGCGGGCAGCGCGAGCACCGCACGCAGCTTGTCTTCGGCGAGGCCGGTTTCAGCCGCGAGCTCGGCCGGCGTGGCGCGGCGGCCCGTGCGCTGGCGAAAGCGCAGTGCATGCCGCTGCACGCGCTGGTACTGATCGCCGACGTGCACCGGCACGCGGATCGTACGCGAGCGATCCGCGACCGCGCGTGCGATCGCCTGGCGAATCCACCAGGTCGCATAGGTCGAGAACTTGAACCCACGCCGGTATTCGAATTTCTCGATCGCGCGCATCAGGCCGAGACAGCCGTCCTGCACGAGGTCGGACAGATCGACGCCGCGGTTCAGGTACTTGCGCGCGATCGACAGCACGAGCCGCAGGTTCGCCTCGAGCATCGCCCGCGTCGCGTCGCGCACTTTTTGCTGGCCGTCGCTCAACGCGGCTGCAAGTGCGCGCCGTGCGACCGCGTCGAAGTACGCGGCGTCGACCGCCGACGGATCATCGGAGGCGGCCGCGAGCGCGCGCACGGTACGGCTTGCGTCGTCGACGGCCGGTGCGACCCAGGCGAGCGAACCGAGCAGGGCGGCCACGTGGTTGCGCGCGTCGCGGTAGTCGGCCGAACGGCTGCCATGCGCATGCAATGCATCGCGCAGCGCCGACACCGCTGCCTGCAGCGCGTCGTAGCGGGCGGGCGCGGGCGTTTCGCCATCCTCTTCATCGGGCGATCCGGTTGTGCCTATTGCGCCGGTTGCGCCCGTCGCGCGATGACGCTCGAGCAGTGCGTCGACCGCGGGCGGATAGCCGGCGATCGCATGCAGCACCTGATGACGGCCCGTCTCGATCTCGCGGGCGAGCACGATTTCACCTTCGCGCGTGAGCAGCGGCACCGCATGCATGCGCCGCATGTAGAGCGCGAGCGGATCGGTCGACGCGCTCGTACCGCGCGCGAGGTCGCCGAGCATGGCCCGGCCTTCGTCGAGCGCGTCGCGATCGACCTCGACCGGCGCCGCGCCGGCAAACGGTGCGGGCACGGCCGGCTCGTCGAGTACCGCGATGCCGATGTCGGCCAGCGCGGCGCGCACGACGTCGAGCGCGTCGGAGCTGTCGCTTTCGGGCGGCAGCGCGTCGACGAGGTCGGCGTGCGTCAGATAACCCTGCTCGCCGGCGAGCGCCAGCAGCTGGATGATCGGATCGAGCGGTGTGTCCGCCCGGGGAGTGGGGCGTGGCGTAGTCATGTCGATGGCGGCGCGAGCCGCGTTCCTGTCAGGGCGGGCCGAAGCTCGCCGGTTTGCGGTTGCCGGTGGGTCGCGGACGCCCGTCCGCGCCGGTCAGCCCGACATCGTTCAAGTTGAGGGCATTTGCGCCAACTTCAACGCCGGCGCCGCGGACGGGCCAGCACGCGGCGTTCCTGCCCCGCCGTGCGGGGCAGGAAACAAAAAGTAACCGATCATACGCGCGGAAATCTGCAGGGGACGTAAGCTAGAGTCAGGCGCGCGCCCGGCGGCGACGCGCGGATTCTGCCGGAGTACGAGATGAACCCGATTTCCGCCGCGAGGCCCGCCGTCGTCGCGCTGGCCGCAGCGATGCTGGGCGGCTGCTACTACACGAGCCCGTACGGTTATGCACCTTATTACGCGCCGGTGCCCGCCACGGTGACGCAGCGCGAGATTCCAGTCGCACCGACCGCGTCCGGTCCGGTGCCGTCGACCGTACCCCAGGCGCAGGTCGACGTCGGCCCGGCGGTGCCGGTGTATGTCGCCCCGGCCTACGTGCCGCCGCCGTACCCGTATTACTACCCGGCGTACTACTCCGGCTGGTACGGGCCGCCCGTGACGATCGGCTTCTGGGGCCGCTGGGGCGGCGGCGGATACTGGGGCGGCCGCGGCGGTTACTGGCATCGTCCGTGGGGCGGCGGGCATTGGGGTGGCGGCCACTGGGGCGGCGGCCATCGGCACTGACCGGCGCGCGGCGGCGCGGCGCGGGAGAGCATCATGAGGAACACGATTGTCCGAAGTCTGTGCGTCGTCCTGGCCGGCCTCGCGGCCGCACCGGGCGTCGCCGATGCGCAGAGCAGCGCTTACACGAACTCGCCGGCCGAGCTGTTTGCCGGGCCGGCGCCCGATTATCCGGTGGTCGCGCAGATCCCGCCCGGTACCGCGCTGGATGTGTTCGGCTGTCTGAGCGACTACGCGTGGTGCGATGTCGCGCTGCCGGGCGTGCGCGGCTGGATCGATGCGCAGTTGCTCGACTATCCGTACCAGGGCAGCTACGTGCCGTTGCTCCAATACGGCGCGATCATCGGCGTGCCGGTGACCGGTTTCGCGATCGGCGCGTACTGGGATCGCTATTACCGGCACCGCCCGTGGTATCCCGACCGTGATCGCTGGGCGCATCGTGCGGAGCCGAGGCTCGGCCCCGGCGGCGTGCCGCCCGCGCAAGGGCGTCCGCAACCGGGTGCGCCGATGCAGGTCGCGCCGGGCGGCCCGCCGCCCGTGCATGACACGCGGCCGTCGGCGACGCGCGGCGGCTGGAACGGCGCGAACCGCGTGCCGCCGCCGGCTGCACCGGCGCCGGCGCCGATGCCGGGTGGCGTGGGTAATGCGCGTCCGGCCAGCCCGCCGACGCCGATGCCGGGCGGGATGGGTAATGCGCGCCCGGCCAACCCGGCGGCACCGACGCCGATGCCGGGTGGGATGGGTAATGTGCGTCCGGCCAGCCCGGCGGCGCCGACGCCGATGCCGGGCGGGGCGGGTAACACGCGCCCGGCCAGCCCGCCGCCCGCGCCGGGCGGCGAAGCCCGCACGATGCCTCAGCCCGCGCGCCAGGGAGGTTGGGGCGGCGGCGGTTATGCGCGGCCGCAAGGCGGCGGAAACGGCGGCGGCAACCATGGCGGCGGTGGAGGCGGCGGTCCCGACGAACTCCGCCACTGACGGCACCGGTGCCGCCGGTGCCGCGGGTTCTCCGGGCACCAGACAAAAAAAGCCGCTCCGGAGAGCGGCTTTTGGATCGGGCAAGCGGGGCGAGGTAAGGCGCTACCGGTCGCCCGCAGCCCGCCGCATCAGTCGTCGAGCAGCGACAGATCGCGCACGGCGCCCTTGTCGGCCGACATGACCAGCTTCGCGTATGCCTTCAGCGCCGCGGACACCTTGCGCGGACGCGGCTGCGCGGGCTTCCAGCCCTTCGCGTTCTGCTCCTCGCGGCGGCGCGCCAGTTCCTCGTCCGACACCAGCACGTCGATCGTGCGGTTCGGAATGTCGATGCGAATCCGGTCGCCGTCGCGCACGAGGCCGATCGCGCCGCCCGCCGCCGCTTCCGGCGAGCAGTGGCCGATCGACAGCCCCGACGTGCCGCCCGAGAAACGGCCGTCCGTCAGCAGCGCGCACGCCTTGCCGAGCCCTTTCGACTTGATGTAGCTGGTCGGGTAGAGCATTTCCTGCATGCCCGGGCCGCCCTTCGGGCCTTCGTAGCGCACGATCACCACGTCGCCGGCCTTGACCTTGTCGTTCAGGATGTTCTCGACCGCTTCGTCCTGCGATTCGGTCACGTGAGCCGAGCCTTCGAACACGAGGATGCTTTCGTCGACGCCGGCCGTCTTCACCACGCAGCCGTCGAGCGCGATGTTGCCGGTCAGCACCGCGAGGCCGCCTTCCTTCGAGAACGCATGCTCGTACGAGCGGATGCAGCCCTCGGCGCGATCGAGGTCGAGGCTCGGCCAGCGCGTGTTCTGGCTGAACGCGACCTGCGTCGGGATGCCGGCCGGGCCGGCCAGGTAGAACGTGCGGACCGCTTCGTCCTGCGTGAGGACGATGTCCCACTGGTCGAGCGCATCCTTCAGCGTCGGCGCGTGGACGGTCGGCACGTCGGTGTGCAGCTTGCCGGCGCGCTCGAGCTCGCCGAGGATCGCCATGATGCCGCCGGCGCGGTGCACGTCCTCGATGTGGTACTTGTTCGTGTTCGGCGCGACCTTGCACAGCTGCGGCACCGTGCGCGACAGACGGTCGATGTCCTTCATCGTGAAGTCGATGCCGGCTTCCTGCGCGATCGCGAGCAGGTGCAGGATCGTGTTGGTCGAGCCGCCCATCGCGATGTCGAGCGTCATCGCGTTCTCGAACGCCTTGAAGCCGACCGAGCGCGGCAGCACGCGTTCGTCGTCCTGCTCGTAGTGCTGGCGCGTCAGTTCGACGATGCGGCGGCCGGCGCGCTTGAACAGCTGTTCGCGATCGGCGTGCGTGGCGACCACCGTACCGTTGCCGGGCAGCGACAGGCCGAGCGCTTCGGTCAGGCAGTTCATCGAGTTCGCGGTGAACATGCCCGAGCACGAGCCGCAGGTCGGGCAGGCCGAGCGTTCGACTTCGGCGACGTCGGCGTCCGAATACGACTGGTCGGCCGCGATCACCATCGCGTCGACGAGGTCGAGCTTCTTCAGTTCGACGGTCTTGGTGACCGGGTTCGCGAGGCGCGTCTTGCCGGCTTCCATCGGGCCGCCGGACACGAAGATCACCGGAATGTTGAGGCGCATCGCGGCCATCAGCATCCCCGGCGTGATCTTGTCGCAGTTCGAGATGCACACCATCGCGTCCGCGCAGTGCGCGTTCACCATGTATTCGACCGAGTCGGCGATGATGTCGCGGCTCGGCAGCGAGTACAGCATGCCGTCGTGGCCCATCGCGATGCCGTCGTCGACCGCGATCGTGTTGAATTCCTTCGCGACGCCGCCGGCAGCCTCGATCTCGCGCGCGACGAGCTGGCCGAGATCCTTCAGGTGCACGTGCCCGGGTACGAACTGGGTGAACGAGTTGACGACCGCGATGATCGGTTTCGAGAAATCGTCGTCTTTCATGCCGGTGGCGCGCCACAGCGAGCGCGCACCTGCCATGTTGCGGCCGGCGGTAGAGGTTTTGGAGCGGTAAGTGGGCATGGTGATGGCTGAAGAAATATCGCGGGAAAAGGGTGGAGGCACGGGAATAAAGGCCTCTCTCGCGCCCGTGCGAACAACCTCTTGAGCTGCGCCCTGGGCAAACTTCGCGATTATCCCACAGCCGCCGGGCGGGCGGCGCCGGCTGGAGCGGGCGAGTGAGGCCGGTGGTGCACCGGACAGGGGTTAAGTGCACTCGGCACACAGACGTCACGAAGCACGAGGCCCCGAGGAAGCCCGAAGCCCGAAGCCCGAAGCCCGAAGCCCGAAGCCCGAAGCCCGAAGCCCGAAGCCCGAAGCCCGAAGCCCGAAGCCCGAAGCCCGAAGCCCGAAGCCCGAAGCCC
The DNA here is from genome assembly GCF_016586105.1 of Burkholderia sp. E168m15. Lineage (NCBI taxonomy): Bacteria > Pseudomonadati > Pseudomonadota > Betaproteobacteria > Burkholderiales > Burkholderiaceae > Burkholderia > Burkholderia sp. E168m15. Next base: position 7,145 of record NZ_BCPO01000150.1, on the reverse strand, counting down.
CAAGCCCCAAGCCCCAAGCCCCAAGCCCGACCCGACGCCCGACGCCCGACGCCCGAAGCAGTCCATCGCCACAGGCCCGCCGGCGGCTTCATTGCCCGTTCTGCCGACGATGAAGCCGCGCCGTGCCGCTCGATCGCGCGTCAGTCGAGCAGCGTCAGGATCTCGTCGTACAGCGCCTTCGGAATCCGCACGCCGTTCGCGATGCTGCGCGCGCGGGCGTCGAAGCGCCGTTGCGACGGCAGCCGCGCGCCCTGCGCGACGATCGATTCGAACATCCGCTCGCCGCGCGCGAGCCCCGCGTCGAGATCGTCGCCGAGAAACACCTTCGGATCGAACGCGATCACGAGTTCGCCGTGGCACGGCGTCGCGCCGACGCCTTCGTCGAAGTCCATCGATTCCCGGCTCGTCATGTCGCCGATCAGCGCGCCGCCGAGCAGCTCGACCATCGCCGCGAGCGCCGAACCCTTGTGGCCGCCGAACGTGCGCATCGCGCCTTGCAGCGCGGCCTTCGGGTCGGTGGTCGGCTGGCCGTCCGCGTCGATCGCCCAGTGCGGCGGAATCGCCTTGCCTTGCTTCGCGTGCAGCTCGATGTCGCCGCGCGCGATCGCGCTCGTCGCGAAATCGAATACGAACGGTTCGCCGCCCGGGCGCGGCCACGCGAACGCGATCGGGTTGGTGCCGAACACCGGTTCGCGGCCGCCTTCCGGGGCGACCCAGCTATGGCTCGGGTTCATCGCGATGCCGACCAGCCCTTCGACCGCGATCGCCTCGACCTCGGGCCACAGCGCGGAGAAGTGATAGCAGTGGTTGATCGCCATCGCGGCGATGCCGTGCTGCTTCGCCATCTCGACCAGCACGGGCAGCCCGGTCTCGAAGCTCAGCAGCGAGAAGCCGCGATGCGCGTCGACCGCGACGATCGACGACGACAGCCGGCGCAGCGTCGGCACGGCCTGCGGATCGACCTTGCCTTTCCTCAGCGACCGCACGCAGACGAGCAGCCGGTACACGCCGTGCGAATGGCATTCGTCGCGCTGGCCCTGCGTGATCACGTTCGCGATGGCGCGCGCATGTGCGTCGGACATCCCGTGGTGCGTCAGCACGCGCAACGCGAGCGCGTGGACTTCATCGAGCGACAGGACGACTTCGGTGGTGTGGTCAGCCATGGTTCACCTCACGCGAAACGAGCACGCCGTCGATGCGTTGCGGTACGCGCAGCGGATTGCTGTTGCGTAGCGCGTCCGGCAGCAGCGCGTCGGGCAGGTCCTGGTACGACACGGGGCGCAGGAAGCGCTCGATCGCGCGGGCGCCGACCGACGTCGTGCGGGTATCGGACGTCGCCGGGAACGGGCCGCCGTGCACCATCGCGTGGCCGACCTCGACGCCCGTGCCGAAGCCGTTGACGAGAATACGGCCGGCCTTGCGTTCGAGCGTCGGGCGTAGCGCGGCGAACAGCGTCGCGTCGCCATCGGCGATGTGCGCGGCGATGGTCAACTGGCCTTCAAGCGATTTCAGCACGCGATGCAGCGTGTCGACGTCCGGGCAGCGCACGATCAGCGACGCGGGGCCGAATACTTCGTCGCGCAATTCGGGGTGGGCGATGAACGCGTCCGCAGAGGTTGCGAACAGCGCCGCGCGCGCCTGATGACGGCCGCCTCCGACGCCTTCGGCCAGCAATTCGACGGCCGAGTGATCGCGCAACGCCGCGACGCCTTGCGCATAGCTCGCGTGGATGTGCGGTGTCAGCATCGTCTGCGCGGCGACGGCGCGCACGGCATCGGCGGCCGCGGCCTCGAATGCGCGCAGCGCGGGGCCGTCGACCGCGAGCACGAGGCCCGGGTTCGTGCAGAACTGCCCGGCGCCGAGCGCGAGCGACGCGACGAACTGCGGTGCGATGGTGTCGTGACGGGCCTCGAGCGCGGCCGGACACAGCAGCACGGGATTGATCGAGCTCATTTCCGCATAGACGGGGATCGGCTCTGCCCGCGCGGCCGCGATATGCATCAGCGCGACGCCGCCGCGGCGCGACCCGGTGAAGCCGACGGCCTTGATGCGCGGATCGGCGACGAGCGCCTGGCCGATCTCGCGCGACGCGTCGAACAGCAGCGAAAACACGCCGGCCGGCATCCCGCATTCGCGCGCGGCCTGCTGGATCGCGCGGCCGACGAGTTCGGACGTGCCCGGATGCGCGGAATGCGCCTTGACGATCACCGGGCAGCCGGCCGCCAGCGCCGATGCCGTGTCGCCGCCGGCCACCGAGAACGCGAGCGGGAAGTTCGACGCGCCGAATACCGCCACCGGCCCGACCGCGACATTGCGCAGGCGCAGGTCGACGCGCGGCAGCGGCTTGCGTTCGGGCCGCGCCGGATCGATGCGCGCATCGAGAAAACCGCCCTCCCGCACGAGCGACGCGAACAGCGCGAGCTGGCCGACCGTGCGACCGCGTTCGCCTTCGATGCGCGCACGCGGCAGCCCTGTTTCGACGACGCAGCGCTCGATCAGGTCGTCGCCGAGCGCCATGATGTGGCGGCCGATCGCGTCGAGGAACGCGGCGCGTGCTTCGAGCGACGTTTCGCGATAGGTGTCGAACGCGTCGGCGGCGAGCGAGCACGCCGTTTCCAGGTCGTGCAGGCTCGCGCCGACGAACGCCGGTTCGAGCGGTTCGCCGGTCGCGGCGGCGAGCGCGTGGAGGGTGCCGTTCTGTCCGGCGACGGCCGACTGGCCGATCAGGAGCTGACCTGTGAGTTGCATGGGTTTCCTCGGAAAAGGCAGGGCCGGGCGTACTGCGCCCGGCCGATGGAAGGGGAAAAGGGCGCGGGCGCGTCAGTCCTCGTCGTCGTCGAGTTGCAGCTTGTCGGCGCGCACGCCGGTGTTCGCGCCCCAGTAGTAGATGACGAGCGCGACGGCCGCGACGACGACCGTGTCGTACGGATGCGCGAGCCGGCCCGTGCCGCCGAAGCCGCCGAGATACGACAGCACGATCATCGCCGCATAGAACGCGATCAGCCACGCGGACGAACGCACCTGCTCGGCGAGGCTCAGGTGCGCGGTCGGTACCCAGCGGCGGCACGCGAGATAGATGACGAACATCACGATCTGCAGCCCGAGCAGCCAGGACACCGTGCTCCAGCCCGACCAGTAGACGATCAGCGCGGCGATCACGAACGACGCGGGGCCGGTGAGGCCGAACGCGCTGGCGCGGAACGGCCGCGGCAGGTCGGGCGCGGTGCGGCGCAGCGCGGCGACCGACACCGGGGCGACCGCATAGCTGAGCACCAGCGCGGCCGACACGATGTTGATCAGCGCTTCCCACGACGGGAACGGCAGCGTCCAGAAGATCGCGAGGCCGAACGTGAGCCACAGGCCCGCGCGCGGGATGCCCGACGCTTCGTCGACGCGCGTGAACACCTTGAAGAACGTGCCCGTCTTGGCCCAGCCGTAGACCACGCGCGGCGTCGCGTTCATGTAGATGTTGCCGCAGCCGCTCGGCGAGATCATCGCGTCCGCGACGACCATCACCGCGAGCCAGCCGACGCCGAGCGCGAGCGCGATGTCGCGGTACGGCAGCGAGAACGCCTTGCTCACGTCGTGCCAGCCTGCGGCGAGCATGTCGGTGGGAATGCTGCCGATGAACGCGAGTTGCAGCAGCACGTAGATCAACGTCGACAGCAGGATCGACAGGATCAGCGCGATCGGGATCGTGCGCTGCGGATTGCGCACCTCGCTCGCGACCGACACGATCGGCGTGAGCCCGAGATACGCGAAGATGATGCCGCCGGCCGACACGGCCATCTCAATGCCCGGCATGCCGAACGGCGCGAAGCCGTGCACGGTCAGGTTCGCGGGCTTGAAGAACGTGAACAGCACGCCGATCACCGCGAGCGGCACGATGAACTTGAAGACGCTGATGATGTTGTTCGCCTTCGCGAAGGTCTTCACGCTCGAATAGTTCAGGTAAAAGAAGAAGCACAGCAGCGCGGCCTGCACGAGCCAGCCGACGGTGGTCGGGTCGCTCGATCCTTCGACCGTCAGGCCCGGAAACCACGCGGCCGCGTACTGGCGCGCGGCGACGACCTCGATTGCGATCAGGCTCGAGAACGCGATCAGCGTGATGAAGCCCATCAGGTAGCCGAGCAGCGGACCGTGCGAGAACACCGGATAGCGCACCACGCCGCCGGCGCGCGGCAGCGCGGCGCCGAGCTCGCAGTAGACGATCCCGAGCAGCAGCACCGCGAAGCCGCCGAGCAGCCACGAGAAGATGCCGGCCGGGCCCGCGATCGTCGATACGTGACTCGCGGCGAACAGCCACCCCGAACCGAAAATGGCGCCGAGACCGATGAACGTGAGATCGGTCAGCGACAGCTGTTTCTTGAACTTGCCGTGACCCGCGCCGGGGTGCCCGGAACGGGAAAGCGGGACAGACGGGTGTGCGTTGCCTTGGCCTGGCATGGGCGTGTCTCCTGGAGGGAATATCGGCACAGGCTTGAGGTGCGCCGCGCTCCGACGGAGCAGCGGCGCCTGCCTGTCGGCCGGCGACGCCCGGTTCGAGCGACCGGGGCGGGCTGCGGGGCATTCACGCGCGGCACGCTCTGGCGCCGCGGCGAACGGGCCCGCAGGCCATGCCGGACCGGAGACGGCGGTGCGCAGGCGCAATGCCCGCGCGCCGCCGCAGGGGCGTCGATCAGAGACCGACGTCGGGCAGCGCCGGGCGCGTTTCGAGCGCCTTCGCGACGATGGCCTTCACTTCCGCGAGCGTGTCGCCTTGCAGCGCGAGGCGCGGCGGACGCGTGATCGCGCTGCCGCGGCCGACCAGCTCCTCGCACAGCTTGATGCACTGCACGAGGTCGGGGCGTGCGTCGAGGTGCAGCAGCGGCATGAACCAGCGATACAGCGCGAGCGCTTCGTCGAAGCGCTTTTGCTTCGCGAGGCGGAACAGCGTCTCGCCTTCCTTCGGGAACGCGTTCGACATGCCCGACACCCAGCCTTCGGCGCCGACCGCGATGCTCTCGACCACGACGTCGTCGAGGCCCGCGAACAGTACGAAGCGATCGCCGACCGCATTGCGCAGGTCGATGAAGCGGCGCGTATCGCCCGACGAATCCTTGAAGCAGACGATGTTCTCGCAATCCTGCAGCGCGATCAGCACGTCGGGCGTCACGTCGTTCTTGTAGATCGGCGGGTTGTTGTAGACCATCACCGGCAGGTCGGTGCTCGTCGCGACCGCGCGGAAGTGCGCGGCGGTTTCGTGCGGCTTCGCCGAGTAGACGAGCGCGGGCATCACCATCACGCCGTCGACGCCGACGCGCTGCGCTTCGCGCACCGTGTTGCGCGCGAATTCGGTCGTGAATTCGGCGATGCCGGCGATCACCGGAATCTTGCCGCCGGCCGCGTCGCGCGCGGCCTCGATCACCTGGAGCTTCTCGCTCGTCGACAGCGACGTGTTTTCGCCGACCGTGCCGCAGACCACGAGGCCCGACACGCCGTCGTTCACCAGGTTCTTGACCACGCGGTGCGTGGCGTCGATGTCGAGGGAAAAGTCCGGCTTGAACTGGGTGCTGACGGCCGGGAAAACCCCGGTCCATTGAATGGCTTTGCGGCTCACTGAAATCTCCTACGTTCGTATCGGTCGGCCGACGGGTGTGTCGGTGTGGCAACCAGTATCGCCGCGCAAACGCCCATCACGCTTGAGTCGTATCGCGGAGCAAAATGACGAAATCGGCACAGCGGCTGGCAGGGGCGGGAGGGGCCCGTCGCACTATGCCGATTTCGTCGTCGTCCTCATCGAAAAGCCACAAGCGGACGGACGCGCGACGGAGGAAGCTATGCTCCTTTCCCCACTTCGGACGGCTCATGATGAAGCGCATCCAGATCATCGATTCGCACACGGGCGGCGAACCCACTCGGCTCGTCGTGTCCGGCTTTCCGTCGCTCGGCCGCGGCACGATGGCCGAGCGGCGCGACGTGCTCGCGCGCGAGCACGACCGTTACCGCACCGCGTGCATCCTCGAGCCGCGCGGCAGCGACGTGATGGTCGGCGCGCTGCTGTGCGACCCGGTGGCGCCCGACGCGGCGGCCGGCGTGATCTTCTTCAACAATAGCGGCTATCTCGGGATGTGCGGGCACGGCACGATCGGCGTCGTGCGCACGCTGCATCACATGGGGCGCATCGAGCCCGGCGTGCACCGGATCGAGACGCCGGTCGGCACCGTCGAGGCGACGCTGCACGACGACCTGTCGGTCAGCGTGCGCAACGTGCCCGCATATCGTCACGCGCAGGGCGTCGTGCTCGACGTGCCGGGATACGGCCCCGTGAAGGGCGACATCGCATGGGGCGGCAACTGGTTCTTCCTGATCAGCGACCACGGGCAGCGCGTCGCCGGCGACAACGTCGCGGCGCTCACCGCGTATGCGTCGGCCGTGCGCGAAGGGCTCGAACGCGCGGGCATCACCGGCGCGAACGGCGGCGAGATCGATCACATCGAGTTGTTCGCCGACGATCCCGAGCACGACAGCCGCAGCTTCGTGCTGTGCCCGGGCCTCGCGTACGACCGTTCGCCGTGCGGCACCGGCACCAGCGCGAAGCTCGCGTGCCTCGCGGCCGACGGCAAGCTCGCGCCGGGCGTCGTGTGGCGGCAGGCGAGCGTGATCGGCAGCGTGTTCCACGCGAGCTACGAGCTGGCCGACGGCGGCATCGTGCCGACGATTCGCGGCAGCGCGCACCTGAGCGCGGAAGCGACGCTGCTGATCGACGAAGACGATCCGTTCGGCTGGGGCATCGGGTCGTGAGCGAAACGAAGACCGACGTCGTCGTGATCGGCGCCGGCATCGTCGGCGCGGCCTGCGCGCACGAACTCGCGCAGCGCGGGCTGCGCGTGCTCGTCGTCGACGACGCGAGCGGCGGCGCGACCGGCGCGGGCATGGGCCACCTCGTCGCGATGGACGACAACGCGGCCGAGCTCGCGCTGAGCCATTACTCGATCGACCTGTGGCGCGCGTTGAGCGGCGAGATGCCGGAAGGCTGCGCATACCGCAACTGCGGCACGCTGTGGCTCGCGGCCGATGCGCACGAAATGGATCTGGCGCGCGCCAAGCAGGCGACGCTCGCCGCGCACGGCGTGGCCGGCGAGCTGATCGACGCGGCGGCGCTC
>NZ_BCPO01000149.1:0-1276 GCF_016586105.1 Burkholderia sp. E168m15 | reverse complement strand
CCGTCGCGGTCGATGGCTCGAGCGTGACGCTCGCGAGCGGCGACGTGCTGCGCGCGCAGCGTGTGCTGGTGGCGAACGGCGTCGCGGCGCGCACGCTGTTGCCCGAACTGCCGCTGCGCCCGAAAAAGGGCCATCTGCTGATTACCGACCGCTATCCGGGCCACGTGTCGCATCAACTCGTCGAGCTCGGCTATGCGGCGAGCGCGCACGCGAGCGACGGCACGTCGGTCGCGTTCAACGTGCAGCCACGGCCGACCGGCCAGTTGCTGATCGGCTCGTCGCGCCAGTTCGACACCGAGGACGCGCAGGTCGAGCCGCCCGTGCTCGCACGCATGCTGCGCCGCGCGGTCGGCTACCTGCCGGATCTGGCCGACCTGAACGGCATTCGCGCATGGACGGGTTTCCGATCCGCGAGCCCCGACGGCCTGCCGCTGCTCGGCGAGCACCCGGCGCGGCCGGGCGTGTGGCTCGCGGTCGGCCACGAAGGGCTCGGCGTGACGACCGCGCCGGGCAGTGCGCGGCTCGTCGCCGCGCTGATGGCCGGCGAGCGGCCGCCCATCGATATCGAACCGTATTTGCCGGGACGCTTCCTCACCGCGTCGTCCTTGGCCGGAGCGCTGACATGAAACGCCCCCCACGCTCACTTTGTTCGCTGCCCCCCGCGGGGGCGGTCAGCCTCCTTGGGGCGGCCCGGCGGAGGCTGACATGATCATTCATCTGGACGGCCGCGCGCTGACGGTGGCCGACGGCGTGACCGTCGCGGCCGCCGTTGCGGCGAGCGGCGACGACACGACGCGCGTGTCGTGCATGGGTGCGGCGCGTGCGCCGTTTTGCGGGATGGGCATCTGCCAGGAATGCCGGATGACGATCGACGGCCGGCGCCGGCTGGCGTGCCAGACGCTGTGCCGCGACGGCATGCAGGTGGAGCGCACGCGATGAAACAGGAACGACTGAGCGTCGACGTCGCGATCGTCGGCGCGGGCCCGGCCGGACTGTCGGCCGCGCGGGCCGCCGCGCGCAGCGGCGCGACCGTTGCGATCGTCGACGACAACCCGCGGGCGGGCGGACAGATCTGGCGGCAGCCGGCAGCGGCCGCACCGACGCCGGCCGCCGCCGAACGCCTCGCCGTGCTGCGGCAGCCGAACGTCATGCACCTCGCGGCGACGCGCATCGTCGCCGAAACGCAGCCGGGCACGCTGCTGCTCGAAGACGACGAATGCGGGCGGTTGCTCGATTTCCGGACGCTGATTCTCTGCTGCGGCGCGCGCGAGCTGCT